>CANGML010000025.1 GCA_947454585.1 Comamonadaceae bacterium | reverse complement strand
GTAGCCGAGTCGGAGACCAAGCCACCCGGCGTGGCAATCACCACCTCGGGGTAGATTTGAATGGCCTCCTCCAAGGCGCGGCGCTCGTACCGGCGGTAAGCGTTGGTGCCGTAGAGGTTGTGAATTTCTGAAATGCTGCAACCGGCAAACTTCTCAATCTCACGGCTGAGCTCAATGAAGGGGTAACCCAAATCTTTGGCCAAACGCTGACCCAAGCTTGTTTTACCCGCGCCTCGCAAGCCAATCAAGGCGATGCGGTTGGTGCGCTCGTTGGCTTGCGTGGCACCGAACATCTGCGAGATCTGTTCACGCACTTGGCGCAAATCAGCCTCACTGCGGGTGCTGAGCATCTCGCGCAACAACAACCACTCGGGCGAGGTGGTGGTCACGTCGCCAAGGAGTTCTGCCAAGGTGCATTGCAAGGCGCCCGCGACCTGCAGCAACACCAAGATAGACGCATTGCCTTCGCCATATTCCAAGCTGGCCAAGTGCCGCTCAGACACACCGGCCGCGACGGCTACGGCCTTGCGCGTCAAGCCTCGGCGAGCGCGCAATCCACGTACCCGCTCACCCAGCGCCGCCAGAAATGGGTTCTTCAGATCGTCCAGCTCAGCCATGGTTTGCTTCCAATCTTTCTCACTAGGACATACCCTAGAACATGCAATATATTGCTAGACGTGCGATTTAACGCATGTTAGTCTTCGCACACGCATAATAATTCATGTTGAACCCTATGACAAGTGATACCCGCGCAGACGAGGCCATCGCACAGGCTCAAGCGCTATTTAAAACGCGGCTGGCAGCCGTGACGGCCCAAATTCATCACCGCACCCTCGACCGCGAGCTCGATCTGTGGCTCAACAAGCACCTCGGCGTAGACACACCCACCTACCAAGAGCTCAAGCAGTCGTGTTTAGAAGGCGTGGCGCAAGGCTGGCTGTGCAAATACGAAGGTGGCGGTTTGCGCTATGGCCGCATCTTCAAACCCTCTGAAGACCTGCATGGTTTTTCTGTCGATGTGGTGGACATGGCCAACGTGGCGGGCCCACACCACGTGCATCCCAAAGGCGAAATCGACCTCATCATGCCCATCGATGGCGATGCGAAGTTTGATGGGCGCGGCGCAGGTTGGCTGGTGTGTCCCCCTGCCAGCGCGCACCGTCCCACGGTGAGCCAAGGGCGCGCCTTGGTTTTATATTTGCTGCCCAAGGGCGAAATTGAATTCACCCCATAAAGAAAGTCCCCATGACTGAACTTCTCTCCAACTATGTCAGCGGCCAGTGGCAAAACGGCCAAGGTGCAGGCACCGCCTTGCACGACCCCGTGCTGGGCACAGCGCTGGTCCGTGTGGACGCATCGGGGCTTGACCTTGCCGCCGCCTTTGCATTTGCCCGCCACCACGGCGGCGCTGCCCTGCGCGCGCTCACGTACGCGCAACGTGCAGCCATGTTGGGCGCCGCAGCCAAGGTGCTGCAAGCCAACCGAGACGCTTATTACGAGATTTCCACGGCCAACAGCGGTACCGTGAAAAACGACACCGCAGTGGACGTGGACGGCGGCATTTACACCTTGGGCACTTACGCCAAGATGGGCGAAAGCATGGGTGATGTGCACTTCATGCACGACGGTGAACCCGCTCGCCTGGCCAAAGACCCCCTCTTCCAATCGCAGCACGTGCTCACGCCCACACGCGGCGTAGCCTTGTTCATCAACGCCTTCAACTTCCCTGCTTGGGGCTTGTGGGAAAAAGCAGCCCCCGCGCTGCTCTCGGGTGTGCCTGTGATCGTCAAACCCGCCACCACCACCGCTTGGCTGACCCAACGCATGGTCAAAGACGTGGTGGACGCAGGCATCTTCCCCGCAGGCGCTATCTCGGTCATATGCGGCAGCTCGGCTGGACTGATGGACCAACTTGACCCCTTTGATGTGGTGTCGTTTACCGGCTCTGCTGACACGGCGGCCATCATCCGCTCCCACCCTGCGGTCACCAAAAAATCGGTGCGTGTGAACATCGAAGCCGACAGCGTGAACTCGGCCTTGCTGATGCCCGGCGAAGCGCTGGGCAGCGAAGCGATCGATCTGTTGGCGAAAGAAGTGGCCCGTGAAATGACCGTCAAATCCGGCCAAAAATGCACCGCCATTCGCCGTGTGCTGGTGCCTGAAGCCATGTACGAAACAGTCGCCCAAGCCATCAGCGCACGCCTCGCCAAAACCACCGTAGGTAACCCTCGCAATGAGACTGTGCGCATGGGCGCTGTGGTGAACCGCGAACAATTCAACGCTGTGCGCGATGGCCTGACGTATTTGAAAGCCCAAGCCGCCGTGTTGCACGATGGCAGCACGCACGCTTTGGTGGATGCCGATGCAGCGGTTGCTTGCTGCGTGGGCCCCACCTTGTTGGGCACATGCAATGCCGCAGGCAGCGATGCCGCCGACCGCGTGCACGACACCGAGGTGTTTGGTCCCGTGGCCACCTTGGTGCCCTACCGCAGCACCGGCAATGGCGACCTCGCGCACGCGCTGCAACTCATCCGTCGCGGCCAAGGCTCTTTGGTGGCGTCCGTCTATGGCAGCGACCCTGCCGAGCTGGCCAGGGCTATCCCCGAACTCACCGACAGCCACGGCCGCGTGCACGTCATCTCGCCCGATGTGGCGGCCATGCACACCGGTCACGGCAACGTGATGCCACAGTCGCTGCACGGTGGCCCCGGCCGCGCCGGTGGCGGTGAAGAACTGGGCGGATTGAGGGCACTGAACTTCTACCACCGCCGCGCCGCCATACAGGCCAGCACCGCCGTGCTGACACAACTCAAATAAAAAAACCACGGCAGGAGGAGACAGACATGACTGATACAACGCACCCCGTGGCCCCACCGCCCGAGCAATTCAACTTCGCGCAGTTCTTGCTCGAACGCAATGCCGCGCACCCCGAGCGCCCTGCATTCATTGACGACCACGGCATGCTCACCTATGGCACGCTGTCGCAGCGTGTGCGCAGCTTGGCCGCAGGCTTGCGTAGCCTAGGGCTGCGCCGTGAAGAACGCGTGCTGCTGCTGATGCAAGATGGCAACGATTGGCCGGTGAGCTTCTTGGGCGCGATGTACGCAGGCTTGGTGCCCGTGGCCGTCAACACCTTGCTCACGCCCGATGACTACGCCTACATGCTCGAGCACTCACGTGCCCAAGCCGTGCTGGTGTCAGGTGCCTTGCTGCCCACGCTGACCGCCGCCATGATCAAGTCGGACCACGAGGTGAGCAAAGTCATCGTGTCGCAACCCGTCGCACCGCTGCACCCCGCCGAGGTGTCGTTTGAATCGTTCATCGCGGCCCATCAACCCATGGACAAGTCTGCCCCAACCCAAGGGGATGACCCCGGATTTTGGCTTTACTCCTCTGGTTCTACAGGTCGACCCAAGGGCACCGTGCATTCGCATGCCAACCCCTATTGGTCATCTTTGCTGTATGGCCAACACACCTTGAAGCTGACGGAAAACGATGTGTGCTTCTCTGCGGCCAAACTGTTCTTTGCCTATGGCTTGGGTAACGGCCTGACCTTCCCGATGACTGTGGGTGCGTGTGCCATTTTGATGGCCGAACGTCCCACCCCCGACGCCACCTTCAAACGCATGACGGGCGGCATCGGTGGTGTCAAACCCACGGTGTTCTTTGGTGCACCGACTGGCTTTGCCGGCATGTTGGCGCACCCCAACTTGCCCAGCAAAGACCAAGTGGCCATACGCTTGGTGTCTTCCGCTGGCGAAGCCCTGCCTGCCGAATTAGGTGCGCGTTTTCACCAACATTTCGGTGTACACATCGTCGACGGCATCGGCTCCACCGAAATGCTGCACATCTATTTGTCCAATCTGCCGCACGACGTGCGCTACGGCACCACCGGATGGCCAGTGCCAGGTTACGAAGTCGAGTTGCGCGGCGACGAGGGTCAACCTGTCCCTGATGGCGAACCCGGCGACCTCTACACCAAGGGCCCCTCTGCCGCGCTCATGTATTGGGGCAACCGTGAGAAAAGTCGCGAGACTTTTCAAGGGGGCTGGACCAAGAGCGGTGACAAATACATTCGCAACGCCGATGGCACCTACACCTATGGCGGACGGACGGACGACATGCTCAAGGTCAGCGGTATTTACGTGAGCCCTTTTGAAGTCGAAGCTACCTTGATTCAGCACCCCTCTGTTCTTGAAGCCGCCGTCATTGGCGTGCGCGACCAAGATGGACTGACCAAGACCAAGGCCTTTGTGGTGCTCAAAGCAGGCGCCGAGGCGAGCGAGGAAACCCTCAAAGCCTTCGTCAAAGACAAGCTCGCGCCCTACAAGTACCCCCGCGTGATCGAGTTTGTGACGGAATTGCCTAAGACCGCCACCGGCAAAATTCAGCGCTTCAAACTGCGCGCGCAAGAAGCCCAAGGCTGATGACCCCGTCCTTCGTCGACATTGACTGGTGCGGGCGTGACACCCGCATTGAATATCAGCGGCTCTATCCAGAAAAGACTGAAGCGCCACTGCTGATCTTTTTGCACGAAGGATTGGGCTCGGTCGCCATGTGGAAAAACTTTCCCCGCCAACTGTGCGATGCGCTGGATGTCCAAGGACTGGTGTACTCGCGCCCCGGCTACGGGCAATCCAGCCCACGCGCGGCGAACGAGCAGTGGCAGCCCGATTTCATGCACCGTCAAGCGCAAGAGGTGTTGCCCGCCTTGCTCAAAGCCCTGCACATCCCCCAAGCGCCTTGGTTGTTTGGGCACAGCGATGGCGGCTCGATTGCCCTCTTGTATGCGGCGCACCACGCTGTCGCGGGTCTGGTCGTCTTGGCCCCGCACATCATGGTGGAAGACGTATCCATCAACAGCATCACCCAGGCCCAACAGGCCTATGAAAACACCAACTTAAGAGAGCGTCTCGCACCTTATCATGCAGATGTTGATTCAGCGTTTGAGGGATGGCGCCAAATTTGGCTGAACCCCAACTTTCGAAACTGGTCTATTGAGGAGGACATCAGCACGATCACTTGCCCTGTGTTAGCCATCCAAGGCATCGATGATGAATACGGAACCCTTGCGCAAATCCAAGGCATTGCGCGCCGTTTACCGCAAGCCAAGTTAGTGACGTTGCCAGCCTGCGGCCATTCGCCGCATCGTGACCAACCCGATGCACTGATAGACGCCTGTTTCAATTTTTTCACCCTATACAAACCCAAAAACTAGGAGACAACCATGCAGAAAAAACAAACACTTCTCTCCATCGCCGCCATGACGTTGATCGCCGCGGCGCCCACCGCGTGGGCCCAAGCTCAAGCGCAAACCCAAGGCAAGCTCAAGGTCGGCTTCATGCTGCCTGCTACTGGCACGTTTGCCTCGCTGGGCACCGCGATTGACAACGGCTTTCGCTTGTATGTGACCGAGCAAGGTGGAAAAATTGCGGGCCGTGAAGTGGAATACGTGCGCGTAGACGACGAGAGCGATCCAGCCAAAGCGACCGACAATGTGAACAAACTCATCAAGCGCGACAACGTGGACGTGATCGTGGGCACCGTGCACAGTGGCGTGGCCATGGCCATGGCCAAAGCCGCCAAAGAATCGGGCACCTTGCTGCTCGTTCCCAACGCCGGTGCTGCGGCCGTGACGGGCGCCATGTGCGCGCCCAACATCTTTCGCTCGAGCTTCTCCAACTGGCAACCTGGCTACGCCATGGGTGAAGTAGCCGCGAAAAAAGGCCACAAGAAAATCGTCACCATCACTTGGAAATACGCTGCGGGTGATGAGACGGTGAAAGGCTTCAAAGATGCGTTCGAAAAAGCTGGCGGTAGCGTCGTCAAAGAACTCAGCCTGCCCTTCCCCAACGTGGAGTTTCAAGCCCTGCTGACCGAAATCGCAGCCACCAAGCCCGATGCGGTCTTCACCTTCTTTGCGGGTGGCGGTGCGGTCAAGTTCGTCAAGGACTACGCGGCGGCAGGCCTGAAGAAAACCATTCCCCTTTATGGCTCAGGTTTCTTAACCGATGGCACGCTAGAAGCCCAAGGCGCTGACGCCGAGGGTCTGTTCACGGCCCTGCATTACGCCGACAACTTGAACAACAAACGCGACCAAGCCTTCCGCTTGGCCTATGCCAAAACCTACAAACTGCAACCTGACGTGTACGCCGTGCAAGGCTATGACGCGGGTCAAATGTTGGGCATTGGCCTGAACGCCACCAAGGGTGATGCCAAGAACATCAACGGTTTTGCGCAAGCCCTGCGCAGCGCCAAGATCGACAGCCCTCGTGGTTCCTTCACCCTTTCGAAGAGCCATAACCCCGTGCAAGATTTTTACTTGCGCAAAGTGGTCGGCAAAGAGAACGTGGTGGAAGGCATCGCCTCTAAATCATTGGCCGACCCTGGCCTTGGCTGCAAGATGTAACCACCGAACCGCGGAACCCAGATGGACTTTGCTACTTTTCTCATCCAGTGTTTGAACGCATTGCAATATGGGCTTCTGCTGTTTTTGGTGGCTTCGGGCCTCACCTTGATTTTCGGCATCATGGGCGTGATCAATTTGGCCCATGGCAGCTTTTACATGATTGGCGCCTACATGGCCTACGCGCTCGCCCCGCTGGTGGCGAGTAGCTTTGGCGGCGCCTTTTTCAGCACCCTGGTGGTCGGACTCGTGCTGTCCGTCATCCTGGGCTACGTACTCGAATGGGCTTTTTTCAGCTTCTTGTATACGCGTGAGCACTTGCAGCAAGTGCTGATGACCTATGGCTTGATCTTGGTCTTTGAAGAGCTGCGCAGCATGTTGGTCGGTGACGATGTGCATGGCGTCAGCGTGCCGCCCTTGTTAGACGGCACTTTTCCGCTGAACGACGTGATGACCTACCCCGTCTACCGTTTGTTCATCAGTGGCGTGTGTTTGCTGCTGGCCATCGGGATGTGGTTTGTCTTCACCCGCACGCGACTAGGGATGATGATTCGCGCAGGCACCGCCAACCGTGAGATGGTGCAAAGCCTAGGGGTTGACATCACGCTGTTGTACCGCATCGTGTTTGCCATGGGCGTGGCCCTGGCCGCATTGGCTGGCATGATCGCCGCCCCCATTTCCAGCGTCTACCCGGGCATGGGCAATATGGTGCTGATCATTTGCTTTGTGGTCGTGGTGATCGGTGGCATTGGATCCGTCAAAGGTGCGCTGGTGGCTGCCTTGTTGATTGGTTGGGTCGACACTTTTGGCAAAGTGTTGTTGCCACAAGCTGCCGGTGTGTTGGTTTACGTGTTGATGGCGCTGATTCTTTTGTGGCGCCCCCATGGTTTGTTCAAGGACTGAAGGCCCACGCATGCGTCATCCCTCCTCTTTTGTCGTGGCAGTGTTTGGGCTGTTAGCCCTGTGGCCTGTGATGACAGGCTCCTACGGCACTGACTTGGTCGCCAAGATCATGATTTATGCGCTGCTGGCCTTGAGCCTGGAACTGTTGGTCGGTGGCACGGGCTTGGTGTGCTTTGGTCAAGCAGCTTTCTTTGGCATTGGTGCGTACACCGCCATCTTGCTAGCCCCCACCGATGGCAATACGCCGCCGCTGTTGCTGTCACTGCTCGCCTCCATTGGTTTTGCCGGCCTGTTTGCGTTGGCGGTAGGCGCTTTGTCGCTGCGTACGCAAGGCGTGTACTTCATCATGGTGACCTTGGCGTTTTCACAAATGGCTTATTACGTGGTGCACGACACCTCCTTGGGCGGTGGCACCGATGGCATCTATTTGCTTGCCAAACCTACCTTGGGATGGGTTGACTTAGACCAAGCCAACCACATGTATGGCTTGATTTGGTTAAGTTTGTTGCTGGGATATTTACTGCTGGCCCAGCTGCAACGCTCACCTTTTGGACGCGCCTTGTCGGGCATTCGTGTGAACGAGCAACGCATGAAAGCCACGGGCTTTTCGGTCTATCCCTACAAGTTAGCCGCCTTCACCCTGTCGGGTGCGATCGCGGGGTGGGCAGGTTATTTGTTTGCCATCAAAGATGGATTTGTGAACCCCGAGCTCTTAAGCTGGCATCTCAGCGGCGCGGTGTTGGTGATGATCATCTTGGGCGGTCTGGGTCAACCACGAGGTGCGCTGCTGGGGGCTTTTGCTTTTGCCCTGCTGCAAGAGTTGTTTCAATCCGAAGCGGTGTTTGGCAGCTATGCCAAGCACTGGCACTTGGGACTAGGTCTCACCATCATGGCTTTTGTAGCCTTCATGCCCCATGGCTTGGTGGCCTTGCCGCAGCAATTGCGTGAGCGCTTGACCGGCCGCGTCAACAACTCCTTAGCGCCAGCCGTGGAGGACAAAACATGAGCGGCGACATCCTCCTGCGCGGAAAAAACCTGACCCGACGATGGGGTGGTCTGGTGGCAGTCAACGATGTGTCGATTGCGTTAGAGCGTGGCGCGGTGCATGCCGTGATCGGCACCAACGGCGCGGGCAAGTCCACGTTGATCAACTTGCTCTCCGGTGAGTTCCCCCCTTCCTCTGGTCAAGTCGAGTTGTTAGGCCAAGACATCTCCCACTGGCCACAAGCGCGCCGCGCGCGGGCTGGCTTGGGGCGCAGCTACCAACGCAACACCATCTACCCCAGCTTCACAGTCTTAGAGAACTGCCGCCTGTCTGCCCAAGCCCGCTTCCAACAAGCATGGGCATTTTGGCGACAGGCTGACAAAGACCCCGTCACAGTTGATATGGCGCGCGAAGTGGCCTTGCGCGTGGGCTTGGAGGATGCGCTCGAACGCCAAGCTGGTTTCTTGAGCCATGGCCAAAAGCGTCAGCTGGAAATCGCCATGTGCTTGGCGACAGCGCCCCAAGTCTTGTTGCTTGATGAACCCCTTGCAGGCATGGGCGCTGAGGAAACCGAACGCATGCTTGCGCTACTCCATGCGCTCAAAAAAGACCATGCGATTTTGTTGGTGGAGCATGACATGGATGCCGTGTTCCGCATCGCAGACCGCATCACGGTGATGGTCAACGGCCACGTGATTGCCTCTGGCACACCCGATGATGTGCGCACCAATGCCGATGTTCGAAGCGCTTACTTGGGAGACCATTGATGGCCGCTAGCGCTGAAATTATTTTAGAAGCCCAAGGCATCCACGCTTGGTATGACAGCAGCCATGTGCTGCACGGTGTCAATTTAGAAATCCGCCAGGGCGAAACTGTGGGACTGCTGGGCCGCAACGGCATGGGCAAAAGCACCCTGATCCGAACCTTGCTCGGCCATGTGACGCAGCGCGATGGGCATATCAGCTTGTTCGGCCACGACATCTCGCAAGCACGCCCTCACCAAGTAGCACGGATGGGCGTGGCCTATGTGCCCGAAGGACGCGGGATTTTTGGCAACTTAAGCGTGTACGAAAACTTGGTGATGGCCGCCCGCAGAGGTCGCGATGACCGCAACGACTGGACCCTAGAGCGGGTGCTGCACACCTTCCCCAGGTTGGCTGAGCGGCTCACCCATTTGGGCAGCCAGTTGTCTGGGGGTGAGCAGCAAATGTTGTCGATTGGCAGGGCTTTGATGACGCACCCCGAATTGATCATCTTGGACGAGGCCACCGAGGGCTTGGCACCCTTGATCGTGGCCGATATCTGGCGCGTCATCGACGACATCAAGTCGAGTGGGTTAGCCGTGTTGATCGTCGATCGCGATTGGCACAAGGTGCTCTCACGCAGCAGCCGTGCGCTCATTTTGCAAAAAGGGCTGGTGGTGTTGCAAGGTGATGCGCAAGACTTGCTGACAGACAAAGACTTGCCTAGCTACTTGGGTGTTTGAACATTTCCCGTCTGGGCATACAGGCGGGCAAGCCCCGCCTGATTCACTTCGCGTTGTTCGGCCCGATCCTCATCGATCTCGTCCAACGCGTCGATCATCCGCTGGACCCGCTCTCGGGCGTCGATGGCACCCTTGAGATCGCCCGCCTCCTCACGGACGGCGCCTACCACCACCAGAATGTTGGCCAGCCCGATGCCGTCGGAGCCATGTCGGCGTTGCGCATGGACTAGGCATCGTTCGTACAGCGCCAGAGCTTGAGGGACATCACCCTGCTGTTCCCGCAGACCACCGTATTTGTAGAGCATCTCGCACAGCGACGGGATGTCAGGGTCGTCAGCCGCTTCGACCATCGCGATCGCCCGTTCGAACAAGACGACAGCCTGCTCAGCCTGGCCTGACTGCATCTCGACCTCGGCCAGTTCCGCGAGATGCGGGGCGTGATGCGGCGAATCGGGCCCGTAGTCTTTGTCCAACTTCGCCAGACTCAGCCCAAGGACGCGGCGTGCCTCGTCCCAGTCCTCGCGCGCCCCATAGATCCAGGCCAATATCAGGCAAACGTTGGCAAGCACGACTACGGGCGCCCCCGTCTGTCCGGTCTGCAGACTCAGGCATTGCTGGAACAAGTCGAGTGCACGGTCATCGTCTTCGCGCTGGTAGTAGCAGAACTGCGCCAGCGAGAACAGTGCATCGATGATGTGATGATGCTGCGGCGGCAACAGGCGCACGAGCATCTCATGCGACTCGACCAACATGCGCTCGGCAGCGTCGAGATCACCCGCTTCAGCAAGTACCCTGCCCAAATGCCCGAGCGCGGCCGCCGTCATGACATGCTCGCCCAGCACGTCGCGACCGACCGCGTAGGCCTCCTCCAGCAGCTGCTTGCGCTCGGCGAGGTCATCGGTGACCAACGCCAGGTTGACCAAGCTCCGCACGGTTTCGCGGTGGTGGTCACCCAAGACGGTCCGAACCAAGCTCAGGCACTGCTGCTGGAGCTGCTGGGACGCGTCTCGCTCGCCCAGATGCTGACGTAGCAAGCCGAGGTTGCCCAAGGGCAGCACGAGGTCGGAACAGGTCGAACCCAACGTGCGCTGGTAGAGGTCGATCGCGGCTTCGTATCCCTTGACCGCCGCCTGCAGATCACCCGACTTCTCAAGCGCATTTGCATGGTTGCTCAGGTACAGGCCCAGGGTTGGATGGTCGTTATCCAGCACACGCCTGGCCGCGATCAGGTTGTCCGAATGCAGGGCTAGCGCCTGGTCGTAACGGCCGGATTCGAGATGCACGTTGGCGACGTTGTTGACCGCCTGCAGCGTCATGGGGTGGGCCGCCCCCAGGGTGCGCTTGCGAAACGCAAGGACCGCCTCGAACTGCGGCAGCGAACCGTCATAGTCGCCCAGGTAGTAGGCACTCGCCGCGGCGAAGTTCATGGCGTCGGCATGGATCGTCGCCCGTGTGCCTCGTCGTCTGTTAGCCCCGGTGCAGGCGGCTATCACCTTCTCGTGTTCGACGCGCGCCGCGCGGTAGCGAGACATCGCCGTATAGACCGAGCCCAGGATGTTGCGCGCCTTGAGCGTTTCCTCATGATCCTCACCGGCAAACTCGGCCAGCACCGCCGTGCCATGGCGGGCGATTCGCAGCGCCTGAGGAAAGTGATCGCAAAAGAGCAGCAGCGCAGCAACCTGCATGGTCAACCGTCCACTGCCCACCTCGTTTGGTGGTAAACGCCAGCGCCGCCAGGCGCGCGGCAGCGCCTGAGCCATCCGGATGTCCGACTGATCCTGCATCTGGCGCCAGTACACCTGCATGCCGCGAGTGCCCCCCAGCGCTTCAAGTGCCGAGAACATGCTCGGATCGGTGAGACATCCTTGGAGCGACCGCCAATCTGAGGCGGCCGCCCATTGCCAGGGCTCCTCTTCCGCGCGGCGCGCCTCGGCAGGACGGCTGCGGAACCATCGGGCGACACGACGATGCGCCTGTGCCTGGGCCTTTGCCGTGGGCAGGTAACGGTCGGCCACCGCGATGCGCAGGTAGTCATGCGCAAAGCCGATGCGACCGCCCGCCTCGAGCAGCGCCTCGTCCAGCGCGTGCCGGATCGGCGCCCAGGTCGCGGGGACCAACCCGGTCACGCCGAGCAACTCGGCCTCGGACAAACCTGCGCGGCCACTCCAAATCGCCACCATCGCATCGCGCACGGCGCGCGCCCCACAATCGCCCTCCACCCGTTCCAGCACCCGCTCGAACAAATCGTCCACGGTCTGGCTGGACAGGTAGTGATTGAGCTTGCGTTGCAGTGCCTCGTGGACGCCGAACAGCCTCAGTTCCTCGGCGAGCGTGCGAATGAACAGCGGGTTGTCCGCCAATGGATGCGCTAGCGTCTGCGTCAGCAGCGCCTTGGGCAAGGTCTTGTTGTAGCGCGCGAGATAGGTGACCAGCAACTCGCGTCGCCCAGCCGGCGTGAGCGGCTTGACCAGCACCCGCTTCCAGGGCTTGCCCGTCGTTCGTGTCTGCAGCGCCTGCAGGGTGTCGCCCGGCAGGCAGGACACCATCCAGTGGACGTGCGGCGGCAGGAACGCCGGAAACCATCGCAGATCGCGCAGGTTGGACAGTCTGTTCAAGGCATCGAGCGCAATGATCCAGCGGGTGTGGCGCTTGCCGGCCCAGGCGCCTGCGATAGCCAGCCATTGCGGCAGGCTGTCGAGCAACTTCTGCGGGTCGTCCTCGATCAGCAGGTCGTTGCCCGTGACGCGTCGCACCGCCTCGATCAGCCGGCGCACCAGCGCATGCGGATCGGCAGCATCCGGGCTTGCGCCAAGATAGTGCTCGTGCACCTGATCACGCGGATGCACCTTGCGATGTTCGAACAAGGCGTTGGCCAGCAGCGCGCTCTTACCGCCGCCCGAGGCTCCCTCGATGATGATGCGGGGCTCTTGCCCATTGAGCAACTTGTTCAATGCGGCCTGATACCGCTCCCCGCCTAGGTAAAGCCTTCTTCTTGGTGATGCATAGGCTTCATGCCGCATGCTCTCTCGCTCAAACGCATCAGGCACCTCAGTGGCAGGAAACTCCGCATCCAACAGCTTCCATAAGTCGCGTTCCATCCGCTTAGCCAACGCTTCAGGATCTCGGTAGCCCGTGACCGCGTAACCGCTGTCCTTGATACGTCGCTTCAGATCACGTTGTCTTTGTTTGTCCTCCGTGCTGTCGGGTACGTAGTGACCGCCTTTAGCACGGGCATAGGCAGGCGAACGGAAGTAAAAGAACGCACGGGTCTTCATGCGCTTGTTCTTGAGCACGCCGTGAAGAATCTCGAGTTCCGTCACGCTCTTGCCACCTTGGTGCTTCTTGAGCCAAGGTTGGCGCTCTAACAAGTCGGGGGCATAGCCCTCATGGGGTGGAATCCAACCATAGCGCTCACCCAGCATGCCAATGAAGTAAGGGCGAGACCTGTCAATCTCCGCGAGGCAGATGGG
>CANGML010000024.1 GCA_947454585.1 Comamonadaceae bacterium | reverse complement strand
GAGTGTTTCAAGCTTTCTATCAAGGTCATTGAAACGAACCATGCCCCCTGAACGGGGGGCTCGGTAAAATTCACCCTGTGCTGAAACAAAGAACCCTTCAATCCCTCACCAAAGCGGTGGGAGTCGGCCTGCACAGCGGCCAGCGTGTGGAGCTGACCCTGCGACCGGCGCAACCCGACACGGGCATCGTGTTCCGTCGGGTGGATTTGCCGCAACCGGTGGATATCCCGATCAACGCCACGGCGGTGACGGATACGCGCTTGGCCTCGACGATCTCCAAGGGGGGTGCGAAGGTGTTCACGGTGGAGCACTTGATGTCGGCCTGTGCAGGGCTCGGCATCGATAACCTGTACATCGACATCACCGCCGAAGAGGTGCCGATTCTTGACGGCTCAGCCTCCTCATTTGTGTTCTTGCTGCAAAGCGCGGGGATCGTGGAGCAAAACGCGCCCAAGCGTTTCATCCGAGTATTGAAGACAGTGGAGGTGCGTGAAGGCGAAGGTGCCAACGTCAAGTGGGCGCGCTTGGAGCCACACCATGGCTACAAGCTCAGTTTTGAAATTGATTTTCGTCACCCCGCCGTTGATTCCACGGGTCAGAGTGTGGTGTTCGACATGGATATCGACGTCTACACCCGCGATATCGCACGTGCCCGCACCTTTGGTTTCACGCGTGACGTCGAGATGATGCGTGCCAACGGGTTGGCACTAGGCGGCGGTTTGGACAACGCCATTGTGATGGATGACTACAAGGTATTGAACAGCGATGGTCTTCGTTATGACGACGAGTTTGTAAAACACAAAATTCTCGACGCCATGGGCGATTTGTATTTGTTGGGCAAGCCCCTGCTGGCGTCCTACGTGGCATTCAGATCCGGCCACGCGATGAATAATTTGTTGTTGCGCGAGTTGCTCAGTCACCCTGAGGCCTATGAAGTCGTCACCTTTGATGATGCGCGTCAAGCACCTCCAGGTTTGGCTCAACTCGCGCCTGCTTGGTAAGCCAAACTGTCCCATCGCTGATAGGGCGCGAGAGGTGATGCGATGCCGGTCTTACATATTCCAACGCTCTATCTCGTCATAGGCTTTCTGTACCTTGTGTTGCCCGCCATCATTTGGTTGGTGCTGGCGCAACAGGCGTCTGAGACAGCTCGACTGTGGTGCTTAGGCGGTGCGTTATTGGCAGTGGGTTTGCTGCTGATTGGTGGCAGGGCCAATTTGTCCGCGTGGTTGAGTTATCCATTGGCCAATGCGCTGTCATGGATGGGTATCTTGATGCAGGCCTTGGCGTTGCGTCGCGCACTCGACTTGACCTGGCGTGTCAAATGGATAGTGCTGACGGTCATCGTTTGGTTGTGCATTTTTGAATTTTTCCGCCTCGTTTTAAATAATACGGAATGGCGCTTTGCCTGGAGCACCTTCTGTTTTGTGCTGGTGTTCAGCGATATCTCGTATTCGGCTTGGAGAATTTCACGCCTGTATTCACTCAGAAGCGGACGATGGCTGAGCTTTGTTTACGCCCTGGCAGCGTTGATCTTGGCGATTCGTCTGTGCCGTGTGCTGATGGACTTGAGTGAGCCGGATGCTGTGGCGCAAGGCCTTGACAGCATCTTGGCTGCCACGATTGGCATTTTGATTTCTGTGTTGGGGAGCTTCACTTTTGTCAGTATGTTCTTGGAGCGGGCCACCAAAAAAGAGCTTCAAGCTACCGAGCAAAGGGTGCGTCAAGAAGAAAGCGTGCGCTTAGGCGAGCAAATTGCACAACTGGATCGGCAACGTGCGCTGGGCGAAATGTCTTATTCGTTCGCGCATGAATTGAGCCAACCTCTGACAGCCATTTTGATGGACGCGCACACCATCAAAGAGACCTTAAGTCAAGGGTCAGTGCATCACCCATCGCTGAACGATGCCGTGCTGGGCATAGAGCGCAATGCGACGCGAACGGCCCAATTGATTGACCGTATCCGCCACTTCATACGCCCATCGCCAGGTGACTTTGAACCCGTGGAGATGAAAGCCTTGGTGCAGGATGTCAAAGAGTTGCTGCTGCACGAGATCCGCAGTCACAACATTCAGTTTGAATGGGCCTTGGATGTTGAGCCATGTCCTGTGTTGGGCGATAAAGTCCAGTTGTCGCAAATTGTGTTGAATGTCTACCGCAATGCCTTGCAGGCGATGCTGCAAAGCCAGGTGCGCACGCTCTATGTCTCGGTTGATCGACAGGCGCAGCGTGTGGTGGTGTGCGTGCGAGACACTGGCCACGGCTTGTCTGAGTCCATCAAGCTGCGCGTGGGTGAGCCGTTTGTGACCAGCAAAGCCGATGGCTTGGGGTTGGGGTTGTTGATTTCCAAAGCAATTGCCGAAAGGCACGGCGGCAGCTTGACCATTGCCAATGCCGTGGATGGGGGCGCCCTGGTGGAGTTGAATTTGCCGTCGACAGACGATTAGGCCGCGCGCTCAGCGGCTACGACCGGCTTTGTACATGCCGCTGGTTTTGCGTTGAAGTTCGGTGGCGATGGCTAGTTTGGCCATGGATTGCCCGGCATGGGCGTGGGTAATTGCAATACCCAGCGCATCGGCAGCATCGGGGCCAGGGAGGCTGGGCAAGTTGAGCAATCGTTTGACCATCTCTTGCACCTGTTCTTTTTTTGCCAAGCCATGACCGGCCACGGCCTGTTTCATTTGCAAGGCGGTGTATTCGGCCACCGATAAGTTGCAGGTAGCCAAGGCAGTGAGGCAGGCGCCGCGGGCTTGGCCTAGTAACAGCGTTGCTTGTGGGTTGACGTTGACGAACACGATTTCAACCGCTGAAGTGTCTGGTTGGTAGCGTTCCACCACTTCATGAATTCCGTCAAACAAGACTTTCAAACGCGCAGCTAAGTTGCCTTGCGCCTCTTTGTTGGTCCGAATCGTGCCGCTGGCGATGTACAGCAATTGGCTGCCGTGCTTTTCCACCACGCCAAAACCGGTGGTCCGCAAGCCCGGGTCAATGCCAAGAATACGCATGGTTTTAGGGGACTTGCGCACTGCCCATGCGCGTCACGATGATGTCCGTGCGGCCCGACAGGTACTCTGACTTGGGAAACTTTTGGTAGTGCTTGGGCCGCGGCAGCATGACCGCCAATCGACCGGCTTCCCACGGCGAGAGCTGTGCCGCAGGTTTTTGAAAGTAATGTTGCGCCGCGGCTTCGGCGCCAAAAATCCCCTCACCCCATTCGACATGGTTGAGGTAAATCTCCAAAATTCGGCGCTTGTCTAAGGTGGCTTCGAGCATGAGGGTCAGCACAAATTCTTGTCCTTTGCGGATAAACGTGCGCTCCCCTGACAAAAATAAGTTTTTGGCCAACTGTTGGGTGATGGTGGAGCCGCCCACAATTTTGGGGGCTACTTTGCCTTGCGCCGCGCGACTGGCTTGCAATTCTGCCTTGGCATTTTTAGCCCATGCCTTTTCAATCGCATCCCACTGCACCCCATCATGCTGGGCAAAGATGTCGTCTTCCGAAACAATGACGGCACGTTTCAAATGGATGGAAATTTGCGCATAGGGCACCCAGTCTTGTCGCCAGCGCAAGCGGTCTTTGGTACTGACCAGGCGCCACGCCTCGGAGCGTTCAAACGCGGTGGATTCTGGGGCAAGGCGGGCCATCACGGCGATGCGTGCCAAAAAGAAAACTTGCAAACCCAACCACGCCACCATCATCAGCAGCAACCAACGCAGCAAGGGTTGAAGGCGAGGCTGGCGCATGGGCATCAGGGGGTGGCTTCTCCACCGCGCGTGAGCAAGGTGTTGTCTCGGCTAAAAATAAAACGTGACACCACGGCAAGTTGATCTGCTTGCTTGCGCATCTCTTGCGTGAAGTTGCCAAAGGGTCCTGATGCCGTGGCAATGGCTTGCGCACGGCGGTCGAGTTCTGCTTGGCCAGAACTTTGCACAATCTCCGTGTTCAACACACGGCCATCCGTGTCCACGGTGATGATCATGGTGAGTTCACCATAGAGTTTTTGGCCGTTAGAGGCCGCTGGAAAGTAACGCGTACCGCGCTCTTCTATTTTGCGTCGCAAGGCGTCGTAGTACAGCGCATACGCGGCTTCGCGGGTGGCTGGACTGACATAGTGTTTGCGGGGGCGGGCATTGTCTTGGTTGATCCGTTCTTCAATTTCAGCCAGCAATTTGAGCAATTGACGCCGTTTTTTTTCAGCCTCATCCGCTGCCGTTTGGTTCTTTTGCAGCTGTGGCACAGGCAATTGCGCCAAGCGCTCTTTGACTTGCGCTAACAACATCGATTGTTCTTTGCGCATGGCTGCGACCTGTCGTTGCATCGACTCTCCCATATCGCCGATAGCCGTCGTTGCAGCGGTGGGAATGGGTGAGGCGGCACGACCTTTTTTGAGCTCACCGCCACCTGCCAGTTGGGTTTGAGCCAACGCCTGTGCCTTCTCTGGCGCGTCGGCTGTGGTCCGGGTGTTGACCAAAATAACCTCCAGCGGCGTGTCGCTGAACAAACGCTCAAAGCGTTCGGGTGCCGCCACCCGCAGCGTCAACACAGCGCCGTGAAATACGAATGAGACCAACAGCGCCTTTTGCAGCGTTGTCCAGCTTCGCCATGACCAACGCGAGTGCATCACGCCGCATTCACCTCCGTGGCTGGCCCTTCATTCACATCCATGGCCAGCGCGATTGGACCGGCAGGGCTGTCGTCTTCCTCGTCCACCAGGTCGATCGCTTCGGCGCTGGTAGGGGCGTCGGCTTCCAGCACATGGAGCAGCTGGCCGTGGACGTCGAGGCTGATGTCATCGATCGCACCCAAGCGCAGCTGCACGCGGGCACCGCGAGGCAAATCAGCGCCACCCATCACAGGCAAGACCAAGGGCAAGTCGTCGGCACGCGCCATAGGCGGCTGGCCGGGGAAAGCTTTGAACACCGTGGCACTGAGCTCAGTGATCTGGTGTTGTTTCAAATACTGCAAGGTCCAGAAACGCTCCATGCCGTTTTGGTAGGCGTTGTAAGCCCCATAGGCGCCATCAAAGGCGCTGATGATGGAGAACAGTTCGGCATCTTTGGGCTTGAACGGCGCGGCCAGCGCAGCCGTGCTGCCATGTTTGGCACAGGCAATGATTTGCCATTGGTTGACCAAGTCGGTGTAGCGACGCAGCGGGGAGGTGCTCCAGGCATAGCTGGGCACGCCAATGCCTGCATGGGGCAAGGCCTTGGTGCCCATGCGCACCTTGACACCTGGCAACAAGCTGGCTTGGCTGCGGTAGATGCCGGGCACACCGAGCTCGGCCATCCAATTGCCCCAGGTGCTGTTGGCCAGGATCATGGCCTCGGCCACCATCAAGTCCAGGGGCGCGCCGCGTTGGCGAATGCTGATGTGGACTTGCTCGTGGCCTTGGGGCTCTTCCCCCTCGTTGCCCACCAAGCGAAAGTTGTAGTCGGGGCGGTTGAAGTTTTCGGGCTTGCCGCGCACCACCTCGCGTTGCGCTTTGAGGTGCTGGGCCAAGCGATACAAAAAAACCAGTTGAGCGCGTGGCATGGCTGGCTCTTGCACGTCGGCGGCATGTTGGAAGCTGTCGTCTTGCAGCCACGCTTCGGTGACGATGGCATCGAGCTGGTCATGGCGCAAGTTGGCGGCGATGGGCACACGCTCGACACGCGTCTCGGTGTGTTGCAAGACCAGCGTGGCTTCGTCAAAGCTGGCGTAGAGCGACACGGCAGGGCAGTCACGCCCTTCTTGCAAGGTGTAGCTTTGCACCACCTCGTCGGGCAGCATGGTGATTTTGTAGCCCGGCATGTAAACGGTGGACAAGCGCTGGCGCCCCAGCTGATCAATCGCATCGCCTGGCTTCAAGGCCAAGGCAGGTGCAGCGATGTGAATGCCCAGCGTGACCGTGCCCGTGCCCAAGCCTTGCACCGACAAAGCGTCGTCAATCTCGGTGGTTTGTGAGTCGTCAATGGAGTAGGCCTGCACGTTGGCCAGTGGCAAGGCATCGGCAATCGCGGGCGCTTGCAGGCTTGGAAAGCTGGTGCCTTTGGGAAAGTTGTCAAACAAAAAGCGTTGCCAGTGGAACTGGTAGGCCGACGTGATGGCGCCGGCTTGTTGCAGCAAGGCCAAAGGTGCTGTTTGTGTGGCGCGTGCGGCGTCGACCACGGCTTTGTATTCGGGCGCGTTCTTGTCGGGTTTGAACAAGATTTTGTAGAGCTGGGTTTGGATGGGCGCAGGGCAGGTGCCTTGGCTCAGTTCGGTGGCCCAAGACTCAATCTGTGCTTGTATTTGTTTTTTCTTCTCAATGCCCGCCAGCGCTTGAGCGATCACCTCGGCAGAGGCTTTCTTAAAGCGCCCCTTGCCGGCACGGCGAAAGTAGTGGGGCGCGTCGTACAGACGTAACAGGGCGGCGGTTTGTTCGGTCAGGGGGGCTTGCGGGCTGAAGTACTCGAAGGCGAGCTCAGCAAAACCAAACTCGTCTTCAGGGGCGAATTCCCAAGCTAACTCGAGCTCAATGGTGTCACTCAACGCCTGCGCATCGCGCATCAAGTCGGCAGGCGAGGGCTTGTCAAACTTGAGCAGCACATGGGACGCTTTGACCTTGACCCGTTTGCCGGATTCCAGCTCGATTTGGGCCGAGCTCTCGGCTTCGGAGAGGATGCGGCCCGTCTGGAATTTTCCAGCTTCTTCAAACAATGCGTACATGGGCGCCATTGTCCCATGCTCGGCTTATGAAGCAGCTTGCAAGTCCAGAAATTCCAGCACTTGTGGCAGGTAGGTTTCAAAGTTGCTGAGGGCGTGGTCGCCGCCTTCCATCACCACCTGGGGGGAGTTGGGGTAACGCGCCGTCATTTCATGCCAGTCCAGCACTTCGTCGCCTTTGGCAATGAGCGCCCACAGACGTTCAGGGTGTGTCGGGCCGCTCACCTCGAGGGCGCGCAATTCGTCCACAAATGCTGGGGCAAAGTAAAAGTGCTCGGCGGGGTTGTGCCAGCTGCTTTGGGTGCCGATGTAGTTGGCCAAGTCACGTGCAGGGTCCACCGCGGGGTTCAGCAGCACCGCTTTGCAGCCGCGCCGCTCGGCCAGCCAAGTGGCATAGAAGCCGCCCAGCGATGAGCCGATGACCGCCATGTGATGGGCGGGCCAGTCGGCTGTGCCTGCTTCAATCAGCTGGGCCGCAGCTTGGGGGGAGGGGGGAAGTTGTGGGCACCACCAGGTGATGTGGGCAAACTGCGTCGCCATGACACGAGCCACCTGCTGTGCTTTGGTGGACCGTGGCGATGAGCGAAAGCCGTGCAAATACAACACATGGGTGGTCTTGGTCATGCAGCATGCTAGCAGTGGGTGGTGGGCGCTGGGTAGGCTTGCAACAGGGGATAATCTGTGCATGCCAACCGTCATCCACAAACCCAGTCCATTCCAGCGTCTCATGCCTTTGCTCAAGGGCTTTGATGGCCCGTTGGCCTTTGGTATTTTCATGTTGGCATGCGCGGGCTTGTTGACCATGTACTCGTCTGGTTTTGCCAATGGCGCACGTTTTTTTGACCATGGGCGCAACATGATGATTGCGGGCTTCATCATGTTTGTGGTGGCGCAAATCCCGCCGCAACGCTTGATGGCCTTTGCCGTGCCGATCTACACCGTGGGACTGGCATTGCTGGTGGCCGTGGCGTTGTTTGGGCTGACCAAAAAAGGCGCGCGTCGTTGGCTCAATATTGGCGTAGTGATTCAGCCCAGCGAGATCATGAAGATCGCGATGCCGCTCATGTTGGCCTGGTGGTTCCAAAAGCGAGAGGGTCAGTTGCGCCCGCTGGACTTTTTGGTGGCCGGCGTGTTGCTGCTGATGCCCGTAGCACTGATCGTGCGTCAGCCCGATTTGGGCACCGCCATTCTTGTGTTGTCGGCTGGTATGGCCGTTATTTTCTTTGCGGGTTTGAGTTGGTGGCTGATCGTGCCGCCCATCCTCTTGGGGCTGGTGGGCGTGGGCTTGGTGGTGTTTTTTGAACCTACCTTGTGTGCCGATGGTTTCCGTTGGCCTGTTCTGCATGACTACCAGCAACAGCGGATTTGTACCTTGCTAGACCCGACGCGAGACCCGTTGGGCAAAGGCTTCCACATCATCCAAGGCATGATCGCCATTGGCTCTGGCGGTTTTTGGGGCAAGGGTTTTATGCAGGGAACACAAACCCATTTGGATTTCATTCCTGAGCGCACCACCGACTTTGTCTTTGCCGCCTACAGTGAGGAGTTTGGCTTGGTCGGTGACTTGATGTTGATCGCCGCTTTCATCTTTTTGATTCTGCGTGGCTTGGCCATTGCTGTGGAAGGCCCGACCTTGTTTGCCCGTTTGTTGGCGGGCAGTGTCACCTTGAGCTTCTTTATCTATGCTTTCGTCAACATGGGCATGGTCAGCGGCATGCTGCCGGTGGTGGGGGTTCCCCTGCCTTTCATCAGCTATGGCGGCACCGCCATGGTGACCTTGGGGTTGGGCTTGGGGATATTGATGTCCGTGGCCAAGGCTAAACAGTTGGTGCAGTCATAATTCGTGCATGATTTCACGCGAACCCACCCTTGAGCGATTGGCCATTGCCCGTCAACTGTTGTTAGCGCCTTTTGGTTTAGATGAAACCGACTTGGCCAAAACCTTGGCCGAAATCAAAGCCCACAAGGTGGACGAAGCCGATTTGTACTTTCAATACACCCGCGCCGAAGGCTGGAGTCTGGAAGAAGGCATTGTCAAAACAGGTTCCTTCAGCATTGACCAAGGTGTAGGGGTGCGTGCCGTGAGCGGCGAGAAAACCGCGTTCGCCTACTCTGACGATATTTCCAAAGCGTCTTTGATGGATGCCGCACGTACGGTGCGCACGATTGGTGCGGCGGCCAAAGGCGGACGCGTCAAAGTGCCTGCACGCCAAGTGGCCTCTAGCCGTTCTTTGTATGGGGGCTTAGACCCGATTGCCTCACTCAACAGCACCGAAAAGGTTGAGTTGCTGGGCCGTGTCGAACAAATGGCCCGCGCCAAAGACCCGCGCGTGATCCAAGTCATGGCGGGTTTGGCCAGTGAATACGACGTGGTGATGGTGGTGCGTGCTGACGGCACCTTGGCCGCCGATGTGCGCCCACTCGTGCGCTTGAGCGTCACGGTGATTGCCGAGCAACACGGACGCCGTGAGGTCGGCTCTGCCGGCGGGGGTGGCCGTTTTGGCCTTGACCATTTTGACGACGCGCTGGCGCAAAGTTATGTGGACGAAGCCGTGCAATGCGCCCTCACCAACTTGGATGCACGCCCCGCACCCGCGGGCGAGATGAGTGTGGTGTTGGGCCCTGGCTGGCCTGGGATCTTGTTGCACGAGGCGATTGGCCATGGTTTAGAAGGTGACTTCAACCGCAAAGGCTCCAGCGCGTTCAGTGGTCGCATCGGCCAGCGCGTGGCGGCCAAAGGTGTGACGGTGCTCGATGATGGCACCCTGCCTGACCGCCGTGGCTCGCTCAATGTGGACGACGAAGGTAACCCCAGCCAAAGCAATGTGTTGATAGAAGATGGCATTTTGAAGGGCTACATCCAAGACGGCATGAACGCCCGCTTGATGGGCGTCAAGCCCACGGGCAATGGGCGTCGCGAAAGTTATGCCCATGTGCCCATGCCCCGCATGACCAACACCTACATGTTGGGCGGCGACAAATCACCCGAAGAAATTGTGGCCAGCATGAAGAAAGGCCTCTATGCCGTGAACTTCGGCGGCGGCCAGGTCGACATCACCTCAGGCAAGTTTGTGTTCTCAGCCAGCCAAGCGTTTTGGGTCGAGAACGGCAAGATTCAATACCCTGTCAAAGGCGCTACCTTGGTGGGCAATGGGCCTGATGCCCTGACGCGTGTGAGCTTGATCGGCAACGACATGCAACTCGACCCCGGTGTGGGCACCTGCGGCAAAGAAGGCCAAAGCGTGCCTGTGGGGGTAGGCCAGCCCACCTTGCGCATTGATGGGTTGACCGTGGGTGGGACAGCCTGATCGCTGTGCTATATTTCTACCCCATGACTTCAGCCCGTTTTTATTTTGCTTACTTTTTTATCTCACGCCCCCACGGCGGTCGAGAGATCTGAACGTAGCCCCAACGCTCTGAACTCCCTCACCAACCGCCGGATACCGGCGGTTTTTTTTTAGCCAAATTTCACCCTCACTTTTTTTCAATCTTCAGGACGAGACCATGAAAACCAACAACAGTTATCCAAGCCACGTTGAGATCACCAGTCAGACCGACGACCAACGTATCAAGGACATCACCGTGTTACCTCCTCCCGAACATTTGATTCGCTTCTTCCCCATCCAGGGCACGCCCGTGGAGCAGCTGATCACCCAGACCCGCAAAACCATCCACCACATCATGCACGGCAGCGATGACCGCTTGCTGGTGGTGATTGGCCCGTGCTCCATCCACGACCCTGCGGCCGCGATCGACTACGCGCGTCGCTTGCAACCGCTGCGCGAGAAATACGCCGACACCTTGGAAATCGTGATGCGTGTGTACTTCGAAAAGCCCCGCACCACCGTGGGTTGGAAAGGCTTGATCAATGACCCCTACTTGGACGAGAGTTACCGCATTGACGAAGGCTTGCGCATTGCGCGCCAGTTGCTGATTGAGATCAACCGTCTCGGCTTGCCCGCGGGCAGCGAGTTCTTGGACGCCATCAGCCCGCAATACATTGGTGACTTGATTTCCTGGGGCGCGATTGGGGCGCGCACCACCGAGAGCCAAGTGCACCGTGAATTGGCCTCGGGCATTTCTGCCCCAATTGGCTTCAAGAACGGCACCGATGGCAACATCAAGATCGCGACGGATGCGATTCAAGCGGCCGCTGGTGCGCACCACTTTTTATCGGTTCATAAAAACGGCCAAGTGGCGATTGTGCAAACCAAGGGCAACAAAGATTGCCACGTCATCTTGCGCGGTGGCAAAACCCCCAACTACGATGCCGCCAGCGTCACCGCAGCTTGCGAAGAGTTGGCCAAAGCCAAATTACCGGCCAGCTTGATGGTGGACTGCAGCCACGCCAACAGCAGCAAACAACATGAGCGACAGCTGGTGGTCGCCAAAGACATCGCTGAGCAAATCAGTGGTGGTTCAAAGCAAGTGTTTGGCGTGATGATTGAGAGCCACATCCACGGCGGTGCGCAAAAGTTCACGCCTGGCAAAGACGATGTATCCAAGCTGGAGTACGGCAAGAGCATCACTGATGCATGCTTGGATTGGAACGATTCTGTTGCTTCGTTGGAGGTGTTGTCTCAGGCTGTTGCAGCACGTCGTCAGCGTTCGTGATTTTTCGTTTCTTCAGCTGAGACGCCGAGCGCGCGGTATCTGACTTGGCTTAACGTCCCTTCGGGCCGTGATGGCGCCAAATCAGACACCGCGCGCTCGGCTTTTGGTGGAGCGATCACCAGTTAGAACGTTTACTCTCAGCGCGCAGAGTGGTCAGCGCCTGATACGGCGCCATCACGGCCCGCAGGGACGTTAAGCCTCAGGTGCTGGCCGCTCTGTGTGCGTGCGAAAGAAGCAAAAACTCAGGGAGCCAAAGCCGCCAGCAACTTAGCGTGAATCCCGCCAAACCCACCATTGCTCATGCACAGCACATGGTCACCCGCTTGCGCCGCGGCGACAACTTGCGCAATCACTTCATCCACTGACCCCGCAACCAGAGCCCGCGCACCCATCGGTGACAAAGCCTCAACAGCATCCCAGTCCAGACCACCGGAATGACAAAACGCCAAATCGGCATCTTCCAAACTCCAAGGCAGCTGCGCCTTCATCGTGCCCAGCTTCATGGTGTTGCTGCGGGGCTCAAATACCGCCAAGATGCGTGCTTGGGGGCCGACTTTGCGGCGCAGGCCGTCCACGGTGGTGCGAATGGCGGTGGGGTGGTGGGCAAAGTCGTCGTACACCGTGATGCCACCACCGGGGCGCGGCACGGTGCCACGCACTTCCATGCGGCGTCGCACGTTTTGAAACTCAGCCAGAGAGGCTGCGGCTTGCGCGGGTGACACCCCCAAATGCTCAGCAGCGGCAATCGCAGCCAAGGCGTTGAGCTGGTTGTGTACACCCGTGATGCCCCAGTGCACGCGTCCCACTTCCTGACCTTGGTGAAGCACAGCAAAGTTGTCCGGCTCGCCCTGCACCGACCAGCCATCAGTGCCACGAACGCCAAACTGAGCCACGCCACTCCAGCAGCCTTGCGCGAGCACGCGTTGCAAGCTGGCTTCGTCGGCGTTGACCACCACGCGGCCACTGCCGGGGACGGTACGCACCAGGTGATGGAACTGGCGCTCAATGGCGGCGAGGTCATCAAAGATGTCGGCGTGGTCGAACTCGAGGTTATTCAAAATCGCAGTGCGCGGGTGGTAGTGCACAAATTTGCTGCGCTTGTCAAAGAAGGCTGTGTCGTATTCGTCAGCCTCGATCACAAAGGGCGTGCGCTTGTGGGCAGCCACATCGGCTGCGGAGTTCAAGCGACCCAAGCGGGCCGAGACACCAAAGTTCATGGGCACACCACCCACCAAGAAACCCGGCTCTAGACCGGCGGCTTGCAAAATCCACGTCAGCATGGAGGTGGTGGTGGTTTTGCCGTGTGTGCCAGCCACCGCCAACACATGGCGGGGTTGCTTGGGGTGATGCAATAGATGTTCAGCCAACCATTGCGGGCCACTGGTGTAACTGGCGCCAGATTCCAAGATGGCTTCCATCAGTGGAAATTTAGGGCTGCCATCGGCCAAACGGGCGCGTGAAACCACGTTGCCAACCACATACACATCGGGCTGAAGTCGCATTTGGTCAGCGCTGAAACCTTCGATCAACTCAATGCCCAAACTGCGCAGTTGGTCGCTCATGGGGGGGTAAACGCCCGCGTCGCAACCGGTGACCTTGTGGCCCGCTTCGCGCGCCAATGCAGCCAGTCCGCCCATGAACGTGCCGCAAATTCCCAAAATATGTATGTGCATCCACCTATTTTAGGAGGCTGATTTGACTAGGCCTCACAATCACGTCCTATGACTACGGTTCAAGAAGAAATTGCTGCGACTGCCGCACGGATGGTGGTGGAAGAGGGGTTGGAATACGGCCCGGCTAAGCGTCGCGCTGTGAAGCAATTGGGCTTGAATGCTCGTGCGCAGTTGCCTAACAACGATCAGGTGGAAGACGCGGTGCGTGAGTACCTTGACTTGTTTTGTGCCGACACCCAGCCTGCTGAGTTGCTGGCATTGCGCCAGTTGGCCCAGGTGTGGATGGCGCGCGTGTCTGACTTTCGACCGCATTTGGGTGGTGCCGTCTGGCGCGGCACCGCCACCGCTTTGTCGGATATTTATCTGCAGTTGTTCTGTGATGACCCCAAATCT
>CANGML010000023.1 GCA_947454585.1 Comamonadaceae bacterium | reverse complement strand
GAGTGTAAAAAAGCATTGACGGAGGCTGATGGCGACATGGCCAAAGCTGAAGAGTTGCTGCGCGTCAAGCTCGGCAGCAAAGCTGGCAAAGCCTCTAGCCGTGTGACTGCTGAAGGCGTGGTGGCCAGCTTCATCACTGGCAACACGGGCGCTTTGTTGGAAGTGAACTGCGAAACCGACTTTGTGACCAAGAACGACAGCTTCCTGGCATTGGCGCAAGCCGCTGCCAAATTGATCGCCGAGCACAACCCCGCGTCGATCGAGGCCTTGGGTGCTTTGCCTTACGAACAAGAAACTTTTGGTCCCACGCTCGAAGATGTGCGTAAGGGTTTGATTGGCAAGATCGGTGAGAACATGAGCTTTCGCCGCTTCAAGCGTTTTGATGGCGCCCACAAATTAGCGGCTTACTTGCACGGCACACGCATTGGTGTGTTGGTTGAGTTTGAGGGTGACGAAGTGGCCGCTAAAGATGTGGCGATGCACGTTGCTGCGATGAAACCCGTCGCTTTGACCAGCGCGGATGTGCCTGCGGACTTGATTGAAAAAGAGCGTTCCGTTGCTGCAGCCAAGGCGGCTGAGTCTGGCAAGCCTGCTGACATCACAGCCAAGATGATTGAAGGTTCCGTGCAAAAGTACCTCAAAGAGGTGTCTTTGTTCAACCAAACGTTCGTCAAAAATGACAAGCAAACCGTTGAGCAAATGTTGAAAGCTGCCAACACCCAAGTAGCTTCGTTCACCCTGTATGTGGTGGGCGAGGGCATTGAGAAAAAGGTCGACGACTTTGCTGCCGAGGTGGCTGCCCAAGTCGCTGCCGCTAAGCAGTCTGCTTAAATCACAAAGGGGGGCTTAGGCTCCCCTTTTAATATCCGTACATCAACTCAACAGCACACAACAAGGAGCCCTTTCATGACCTCACCCAAGCCAGCCTACAAGCGAATTTTGCTCAAGCTGTCAGGGGAGGCTTTGATGGGCGACGATGCATTCGGTATCAACCGCGCCACCATCGTGCGTATCGTGGACGAAGTAAGCGAAGTGATCCACCTCGGCGTCGAGGTGGCCATCGTGATCGGTGGCGGCAATATCTTTCGTGGTGTAGCCGGGGGCTCTGTCGGCATGGACCGCGCCACCGCTGATTACATGGGCATGTTGGCCACCGTGATGAACTCCTTGGCGCTAGCTGATGCGATGAACAAGACAGGTTTGACGGCGCGTGTCATGTCCGCCATTGCGATTGACCAGGTGGTCGAGCCCTATGTCCGGCCCAAAGCCTTGCAATACCTTGAAGAGGGCAAAGTGGTGGTATTTGCAGCGGGTACCGGCAACCCGTTCTTCACCACCGATACCGCCGCTGCCCTGCGTGGTGCAGAGATCGGCGCGGAGATGGTGCTCAAGGCCACCAAGGTCGACGGCGTGTACACCGCTGACCCCAAGAAAGACCCCCATGCCACGCGTTACAGCGAAATCAGCTTTGATGAGGCGATTGGCCAAAACCTTGGCATCATGGATGCCACTGCATTTGCCTTGTGTCGCGACCAAAAGTTGCCGATCAAAGTTTTTTCAATTTTCAAAAATGGCGCACTCAAACGCGTGGTGATGGGCGAAGACGAAGGCACGTTGGTGCACGCCTGACCCCATCTATTTGTTGAATTTCATACTGCGCTGCCACAGGAGCATCACATGACCATTGCTGATATCAAGAAAACCACCGAAACCAAAATGGGCCAATCGATTGCGGCCTTCAGCAACAGCTTGACCAAGATTCGCACAGGTCGTCCCAGCCCTGCCTTGCTCGACACGGTGCAAGTCGATTACTACGGCTCGATGGTGCCGATCAGCCAAGTGGCGAACGTGTCGTTGTTGGATGCGCGCACCTTGAGCGTGCAGCCTTGGGAAAAGCCGATGGCGGCGAAGATCGAAAAGGCCATCCGCGACAGCGATTTGGGCTTGAACCCCTCCTCCATGGGGGAGTTGATTCGCGTGCCGATGCCCCCCATGTCCGAGGAGCGTCGTAAAGAGTTGACCAAGGTGGTTCGCACGGAAGGTGAAGCTGCCAAAGTGGCGGTGCGTAACTTGCGCCGCGATGCCAATGAATCGGTCAAGAAGTTGGTGAAGGACAAGCTCGCTTCGGAAGACGATCAAAAACGTGCAGAAGCGGATATCCAAAAAGTGACGGATAGCCGCATCACAGAGATTGACAAGCTCATTGCCAGCAAAGAGCAAGAAATCATGGCGGTCTAAAACGAATGCTTAAGCAACGCGTCATCACAGCGCTGGTTTTGTTGGCGCTTTTGCTGCCGGCGTTGTTGGCAAGCTCGGCCGAACCCTTGGCAGGGCTCACCCTGGTGTTGATCGCAGCAGGCGCTTGGGAGTGGGGCCGTTTGAATGGTTTCGCCATGCGCGGTGCCTTGCGCATCGCAGCGGTGTGCGTGATGTTGTGCTTGTACGCCTGGTCTGCGCGCTGGGCTTACGACGTGCCCACCAACCTTTGGACCATCACTGGGGCTGCTTGGGTGCTGATCGCTGGCTGGTTGATTCAGCAGGGTGTAGAGCGATGGACACGCATATCTCGCCTGCTACGTTTGTCGGTGGGCGTGCTGGCCTTGTGGCTGACTTGGCTCGCGATGTACCAAGCCAAGGTCATGGGTGTCAACTTTTTGTTGTCTGTCCTTTTTCTGGTTTGGATGGCAGACATCGCTGCCTATTTTTCGGGCCGCGCATTTGGGCGTCGTAAATTGGCCCCTGCGATCAGCCCAGGCAAAAGTTGGGAAGGTGTGTGGGGCGGCATGCTGGGCGTGATGCTCATGGCCTGTCTTTGGATCTGGGTAGACGTGCACTATGCGGTAGACAGCCCAAGCCTTTACAGCCGCTTATACCTTCGTGGTGCGCCGTTTTTGGTGTTGGCGACGGTGTTCCTCACCCTCATGAGCGTGGCCGGTGATTTGGTGGAATCCTTGGTCAAACGAAGTGCTGGCATGAAAGACAGCAGTCAGCTGTTACCCGGACATGGGGGTGTGCTTGACCGCGTGGATGCCTTGTTGCCTGCCTTACCCTTGGCTTTGATGTTGACGCAACTACGATGACAGTTATGCATATTGGCAATAAACCCCAACGTCTCACTGTGCTGGGGTCGACTGGCTCGATCGGCACCAACACTCTGGATGTGGTGGCAAGGCATCCGGGTCGATTTGAGGTCTTTGCACTCACGGGGGCACGCCAAGTCGATTTGATGTTGAGCCAATGCGCGCTGTTTAAACCGCGCTTTGCCGTGATGGTGGATGAACAGGCCGCTTCAGCGTTAAAAGACAAAATTCGTGCGGAGGGTTTGCTCACCGAAGTCCTCAGCGGCACCGATGCTTTGGATGAGGTTGCCTCACACCCCGATGTGGATGCGGTGATGGCCGCGATTGTCGGAGCGGCTGGTTTATCACCTTGCTTGGCGGCCGCGCGTCAAGGCAAACGTTTGCTGTTGGCTAACAAAGAGGCCTTGGTCGTCGGTGGCGAGGTCTTTTTGGAGGCTGTCAAACAAGGCGGCGCCACTTTGTTACCGATTGACAGTGAACATTCCGCCATTTTTCAGTCCTTGCCCGATGACCGCGCGACATGGGACGCGCGGGTTGAAAAAATCATTCTCACGGCATCAGGCGGACCTTTCCGAACCCGTGATGTGGCGACTCTCAAAGACGTCACGCCTGAGCAAGCTTGTGCCCATCCCAATTGGGTCATGGGACGCAAGATTTCGGTGGATTCAGCCACCATGATGAACAAAGCGCTCGAGGTAATTGAGGCGCGTTATTTATTCGGACTTGCACCCGAACGCTTAGAGGTGGTGATCCACCCGCAAAGCATCATTCACTCGATGGTGCAGTACCGCGACATGTCCGTGGTGGCGCAGTTGGGAACCCCAGACATGCGCGTCCCCATCTCTTATGGCTTGAGTTGGCCAGAGCGCATGACCTCGGGCGCCCAAGCCCTTGATTTCCATGCCTTGTCTGCCATGACGTTTGAGGCCTTGGACGACCATGGGCATTCTGAGCGTTTTGCTGGCATCCACTTGGCTTGGGATGCCTTGCGTGGTCCGCGTGGCACCACGGTGGTGCTCAATGCTGCAAATGAAATAGCAGTGGCTGCGTTTTTAGACAGACGCATCCGATTTGATCAAATCCATCATGTCAACCAAGCTTGTCTGGCTCAAGTGCTGCCCGCCATGCCCAGCGATTTAGACGACTTGATCGCCCTTGATGCCCAAGTGCGCGCCGCCGCAGAAGATGTTGTTCGCCTCTTGGCGCGTTAATTCATGACCCTGCTGGCTTTTTTGCTTGCTTTGGGTATTTTGATCACTGTGCATGAGTGGGGCCACTACCGTGTGGCCTTGGCCTGCGGGGTCAAAGTGCTTACTTTCTCTATCGGATTTGGCCAGCCCTTGCTGCGCTGGTCTGGTGGCCGTTCATGCGCAGGTCAGCCCACAGAGTTTGTGATTGGTTTTATTCCCTTGGGCGGCTACATCAAGATGTTGGATGAGCGCGAAGCGCCAGTCCCCACGAGCGAGCAACATCGAGCCTTCAATCGCCAGCCAGTGTGGGCGAGGGCAGCCATTGTTTCTGCAGGTCCTTTGGCCAACTTGCTTTTGGCGGTGGTTTTGTATGCGGCTGCTTTTTGGTGGGGGCAGTTCGAAACGCAAGCAACGTTGGCCGCGCCTGTCGTCGGCTCAATGGCCGAGGCAGCAGGTTTGCGCAGTGGCGATAAGGTTTTGCGTGCGGGGACATCGCCAGATGATGTGCAAGCGGTTTCATCACTTGAGAACTTGCGGTGGTGGATGCTTCAACAAGGGACATCCAGCCTTTATTTAGAGGTTGAAGCGTCAGCTTCCAACACCACGCAGGTGCTGCATTTGCCTGAACTTCCCGATCACAACCTTGAAGATACGCCCGAAGATACTTGGCTCAGACGAGGTTTCACGGGGGCTTGGAGTCGTGCTGTCTTGGTGGATGTGATTGCAGGGGGTGCAGCCGCGGAGGCGGGGCTTCACAAGGGTGATGAGGTGTTGCGCATCGATGGCCGTCCAGTGCCTGATGCCCGCACCCTGCGGGCATGGGTGCAAGCCAGTGGCCGCGAGCAAGCGCCTGTGGCGCAGCTATGGGATGTCACGCGCCAGGGCGAGGGCGTTTTGCAAGTGACGGTGGTACCTAAGCAAGTATCGGACGGCGCTCAAAAGAGCGGACGCATTGAGGCCAAAGTCGGTGAGCCTCCCGCTCAGATTTGGGTCCAGTTGGGAGGCTGGGAGGGTTGGGTCCAAGGGTTCAACAAAACAAGTGATGTGGTGCGCATGACGCTTGACATCTTAGGTCGTCTGATCATGGGGCAAGCCTCTCTCGACAACCTCAGCGGTCCCCTTTCTATGGCTGACTATGCGGGGCGTTCTGCCAGCTTGGGCCTAGGGGCATATTTGTCTTATCTCGCGCTCGTGAGCGTGAGCTTGGGTGTGTTCAATCTCTTGCCCTTGCCTGTTCTTGATGGGGGTCACCTGTTGTATTATCTTTATGAAGGTTTGACGGGCCGTGCGCCCTCTGATCAGTGCTTGGAAGTCCTGCAGCGTGTGGGGTTAGCGGGTCTTGTTGCACTGATGGTTTTTTCTCTTTTTAACGACGTGGTTCGCCTAGGTTGGCTCCCCTAAGTCTTCCATTCATCCACCCAAAGGCTTTGAAGTTTTCTGTTCATGAACAAGCAACTTTCTCAATTTCGTCGCACATCTTTGTCGCATGCTGTGGCGTTGATCGCCAGTTCAGTTTTGGCTTTCAATGCCTTTGCAGCTGATCCATTCAATGTGCGCGATATCCGTGTTGAAGGCTTGCAGCGCGTTGAGCCGGGCACCGTCTTCGCATCAATTCCGTTTCGCGTGGGCGAAAATTACACCGATGAAAAAGGTGCCGCTGCGATTCGCAGTTTGTTTGCCCTAGGTTTATTCAAGGACGTTCGAATTGAAGTGAATGGCGATGTGTTGGTGTTGATTGTTGAAGAACGGCCCAACATTGCCGCCGTCGAATTTATTGGGACCAAAGAATTTGACAAAGACACCTTGAAAAAGGCGCTCAAAGATATCGGCTTGGCCGAAGGCCGTCCGTTTGACAAAGCCTTGGCCGACCGTGCGGAGCAAGAGCTCAAGCGCCAATATGTGAATCGCAGTTTGTATGGTGCTGAAATCATCACGACCATCACGCCCAGTGACCGCAACCGAGTGAACTTGTCGTTCACCGTATTGGAAGGTGATCTGGCCAAAATCAAAGAAATGCGTGTCATTGGATCAAAGGCGTTTGACGAGTCAAAATTGCTCGATCAGTTTGACCAAGGTACGGGTAACTGGTTGAGTTGGTACACCAAATCGGATCGGTATTCGCGCACCAAACTCAATGCTGATTTAGAAACCTTGCGCGCCTGGTATCTGTCTCGTGGTTACTTAGAGTTCCGAATTGATTCGACGCAAGTCGCAATTTCTCCTAACAAGCAAGACATCAGTATCACCATCAACGTGACTGAGGGAGACCGTTTTGTGGTCTCAGAGGTTGCCATGGAAGGTTACTACCTCGGTAAGGACGATGAGTTCAAGTCGCTGGTGCAAATCAAAGCTGGACAGGCCTACAACGCTGACGATGTAGCCAAGACCACCAAAGCCTTCAATGAGTATTTTGGTAATTTTGGTTTTGCCTTTGCCCGTACCGAAGTTCGCCCTGAGATTGATCGTGCGACCAACCGCGTGAAACTGGTGCTTGTTGCCGATCCTGCGCGTCGTGCATATGTGCGGCGCATCAACATTGTGGGCAACAACCGAACGCGCGATCAAATCGTGCGTCGCGAATTTCGTCAAACTGAATCGTCATGGTATGACGGTGAAAAAATTCGCCTGTCTCGGGACCGCGTCAACCGCTTGGGCTACTTCAAGGACGTTGAGGTTGATACGCAAGAAGTGCCTTCAACCCTCGATCAGGTGGACTTGAACGTTAACGTCGTTGAAAAGCCAACCGGCATGTTGAGTTTGGGGGCTGGTTTTTCTAGTGCTGAAAAAGTTACTTTTACATTTGGCATTCAACAAGACAACGTCTTTGGCTCCGGCCATAACCTTGGCTTGCAATTCAGCACCAGCAAGTACAACCAGTATTACGTGGTCAACACCACGGATCCTTATTTCACCGAGGATGGTGTGTCACGCACGTTTGAGTTTTATCACCGTGCGAGCAAGCCTTATATCGAGCAGGGCGGTAACTACCGCATGGTGACATCGGGTTTGGGCATTCGATTCGGTCTGCCGTTTAGTGAGTTAGACCGCGTTTTCGTCGGTACCTCCGCAGAGCGTACGGAGCTGGTGCCCGGCACCAACATGCTGGGTGTTCACGCGGTGCTGTGTCAGCAGTTCGGTTGTGTGGCGCAAAACATACCCATCACGGCTGGTTGGGCAAGAGACAGTCGCGACAGTTATTTGAATCCCAACAGTGGTAAGTTTGTGCGCCTCAACACCGAATTGGGTGCCATGGGTGATGCGCGTTACACCAAATTTGGGGGGCAATACCAGCAATATGTGCCGATCACCAAACAGTACACCTTTGCCTTCAATGCCGACTTGGGCATCGGCAAAGGTTTAAACGGCCAGTCTTTGCCCTTCTATAAGAATTACTACTCTGGGGGTTTAGGCTCTGTGCGTGGTTTTGAGCAAGGCACTTTAGGCCCGCGCGATATCACGGGACCTGTCATTGGCGGCGCCAAAAAAATCACCTTCAACTCTGAATTCTTGATGCCTTTCCCAGGCGCGGGCAACGACCGGACCCTGCGTTTGTATGGCTTTTATGACATGGGCAACGTATTCGGTGAATACGCCAAGATTGAGCTCAATCAATTGCGCAGCTCTTACGGCGTTGGCTTGAGCTGGGTGTCACCCATGGGCCCCTTGCGTTTTGCTTGGGCTCGGCCCATTCACACGCTGCCAGGCGATAGAATTCAACAATTGCAATTTCAAATCGGGACATCTTTCTGATGAACATGTTTACACGTCAAATTTCTTTAGCGCTTGTTTTGGGATTGACCGCGTTTTGCGCTCAAGCTGAAGAAATTCGCATCGGATTTATCAATACCGATCGAATTTTTAAAGAAGCCAACACGGCTAAGCAGGCGCAAACTAAGTTAGAACAAGAGTTTTCCAAACGTGACAAAGATCTGAATGACTCCGGCGCAGCTTTGAAGACGGCGGTTGAAAAATTTGAGCGCGAAGCGCCCACCTTGTCTGAGTCGCAGCGGGTCACGCGTCAAAAACAGTTGGGCGAGCAAGACCGCGAGTTCCAACGCAAGCGTCGTGAGTTCCAAGAAGAGCTCAACGCCCGTAAAAACGAAGAATTTCAACTCGTGCTCGAACGCGCCAACCGCGTGATCAAGCAGGTGGCTGAAGCCGAAAAATACGACCTGGTGTTGCAGGAAGCTGTCTACATCAACCCCAAGCACGACATCACTGACAAAGTGCTCAAGGTCATCAACGCGGCTAAATAATCAGCCGTGGCACTCAGTCTCGGCCAGATCACTGAAAGCTTAGGTGGAAGCCTCGTTGGCGATCCTCAGCATCTCATCCAAAAACTCTCGCCACTTGATACCGCTCAAGCTGACGCATTAAGTTTTTTAAGCAATCCCAAATACCAATCCCAATTGGCCAGCACGCAGGCGGGCTGTGTCATTGTGTCGCCCGCGATGGTCGAGGCAGCCCAGCCTCACACCGCCTTAATCGTGGCAGACAACCCCTATCACTACTTCGCGCGTCTGACACAGCTTTGGCGTCAGCACACGCGTGTGCATGATGAGCCTTGGGTTCACCCCAGCGCAGTGATTCACCCACAAGCCCATGTCGATGTCACTGCACGCATTGGCCCCTTGTGTGTCGTCGAGCGTGGGGCGCGTATCGGTGCGAAGACGTGGTTGAAATCAGGCGTCACCCTGGGCGAAGACTGCCACATTGGTGCGCGTTGTATCGTTCATGCGGGTGTGGTGATTGGTGCCGATGGTTTTGGGTTTGCCTTGTTTGACGGCCGCTGGGAAAAAATTGAGCAGTTAGGTGCTGTGCGCATTGGCAACGACGTAGAGATTGGTGCCAACACCTGCATCGACCGTGGGGCTTTAGACGACACAGTGATCGAAGACGGCGTCAAGCTCGATAACTTGGTGCAAATCGGTCATAACGTGCATGTGGGGGCAAACACCGCCATGGCCGGTTGTGCGGGTGTGGCTGGCAGTGCGCGTATTGGCGCGAATTGCTCCGTGGGCGGTGGGGCTATCGTTCTCGGGCATTTAGAACTTACCGATGGTGTGCATATTTCGGCGGCGTCTGTGGTCATGCGCTCAATTCGCCAGCCCGGCCAATACAGCGGGGTATTCCCCATCGATGACAATGCGTCGTGGGAAAAAAATGCGGCCACGCTGCGCCAATTGCATCGTTTGCGCGATCGCATCAAATCTCTTGAGTCAGCTATTGAAAGTCAAAAAAAATGAGCATGGATATCCACCAAATCTTGAAGCAGTTGCCTCACCGCTACCCCATTTTGTTGGTGGACCGCGTATTAGAAATTGAAAAAGGCAAAAGCATCAAAGCGCTGAAGAACGTGACCATCAATGAGCCTTTTTTCACCGGCCACTTCCCCCACCATCCCGTCATGCCGGGTGTGTTGATTTTGGAAGCCTTGGCACAAGCTGCTGCCCTGTTGGCCTTTGACACCTTAGGTGCAGCACCCGATGACAAGACCGTGTACTACTTCGCCGGTATTGATGGCGCGCGATTCAAACGTCCCGTGGAGCCGGGTGATCAGCTCACCCTCGAAGTCGAGTTGGACCGCATGAAGGCGGGTATCTTTAAATTCAAAGCACGTGCCAAAGTGGGCGACGTGGTCGCGACAGAGGCCGATCTGATGTGCACCATGCGTTCCATCCCGTAATCATTCCTGTCAAAGATACAGACATGAGTCTTATTCACGCGACAGCCATTGTGGACCCTAAGGCAGAGCTCGACAGCTCGGTGCAGGTGGGGCCCTACACCCTCATCGGCCCGAACGTTCGCATCGGTGCTGGCACCACGGTGGGACCGCATTGTGTGATTGAGGGCCACACCACGATTGGCAAAGACAACCGTATTTTTCAATTCAACTCACTGGGTGCAATCCCGCAAGACAAGAAGTACGCGGGTGAGCCTTGTGAGTTAATCATCGGTGACCGCAACACCATTCGCGAGTTTTGCACTTTCAACATTGGTTCGCCCGGGGATGCCGGTGTGACTCGGGTCGGTGACGACAACTGGATCATGGCCTATGTGCATTTGGCGCATGACTGCAGGGTGGGCAACCACACCATCTTCGCCAACAGCGCGCAACTAGCGGGCCATGTGCATGTGGGGGATTGGGTCATCTTGGGTGGTTTTACCGTGGTGCACCAGTTCGTGCGCATTGGGGCGCACAGTTTCTCGGCCATGCATTCGCTGTTGTTTGCCGATGTGCCGCCGTTTGTCATGTGTCAAGGCCAACCTGCCGAACCGCGTTCCATGAACTTTGAAGGTCTGCGCCGCCGCGGTTTTTCGGCGGAGCGCATCAGCGCAGTCAAGGGCATGCACAAAGCTTTGTACCGAGACGATTTGACCCTTGAGCAAGCCAAAGAACGCATCGCTACTTTGGCCCAAGACAAGCCAGAAGCTGCACCCGATGTGGCCATGATGCTGGAGTTCTTGAACCACACGTCGCCGCAGCGCGGCATCATTCGTTAACTACCCATGGCTGAGGCCCTGTCTTTCTCGCTCGTTGCAGGCGAGGCCTCGGGCGATTTGCTGGCGGGTCTGTTGCTCGGCGGTCTGCGCGACAAATGGCCAGATATGCACAGCGCTGGTATCGGTGGACCCCGCATGGCAGCCTTGGGTTTTGAGCCTTGGTGGCCGTATGAAAAATTGGCGGTGCGGGGCTATGTCGAGGTATTGCGCCATTACCGAGAGATCGTGGGCATTCGCCAACAACTGCGTGAACGTTTGTTGGCGCACCCCCCCCGCGCCTTCATCGGCGTGGATGCGCCTGACTTCAACCTCGATTTGGAACGTGACCTAAAAGCCCACGGCATTCCCACCATTCACTTTGTCTGCCCCTCGATTTGGGCCTGGCGCGCCGAGCGCGTGGACAAAATTCGCCAAAGCGTGGACCATGTCTTGTGCATCTTCCCCTTTGAAACCGAGTTGCTGGCGCAGCACGGCATTGATGCAACGTATGTGGGCCATCCCTTGGCGAAGACAATTCCTGATGTACCCGACCGCGCCGCCGCTCGCACCGCTTTGGGTTTGCCGCAAGACGCCACCGTGGTGGCCTTGTTGCCGGGCAGCCGCCGCTCAGAGATCGACTATTTGGCGCGTCGCTTTTTACAAGCGGCGCAGCGCATGGCTCAGCAGCAACCTGGCTTGCACTTTGTCCTGCCAGCGATGCCCGCCTTGCGTGCGCGCATCGAGGACATTGCCAGAGAAGTGGGCGAGGTACCTCAGCTCTTGGTGCTCAACGGCCAATCGCACACGGCCTTGGCGGCGTGTGATGTGACGCTGATTGCCAGCGGCACTGCCACGCTGGAGGCCGCGCTTTTCAAGCGTCCCATGGTGATTGCCTACAACATGAATTGGCTCAGCTGGCAAATCATGCGACGCAAAAAATTGCAACCTTGGGTGGGCTTGCCCAACATTTTGTGCCAAGACTTTGTGGTCCCTGAATTGCTGCAAGATGCGGCCACGCCTGAGGCCTTGGCACACGAGGTCTTGCAATGGCTGGACCACCCCGAAGCGTCAGTCGCTGTTCAACAACGTTTCACCACCTTGCACGACACCCTGCGTCGTGACACGCCCGCACTGGCTGCCCATGCGATCGACCAAGTTCTTGCGCGCTGAGCAAGTGTCACTCATCTGGGATGCACCAGGCTTGATTGCGGGTGTGGATGAGGCGGGCCGTGGCCCCTTGGCAGGCCCCGTCGTGGCAGCGGCGGTCATCTTGGATGACTTGAACCCCATTGCGGGTTTGGCCGACTCGAAAAAACTCACCGCCTTGAAGCGCGAGCGTTTATTTGACGAGATTCGTGCCAAGGCCTTGTGTTGCTCCATCGCCGAAGCCACGGTGGAAGAAATTGATCAGCTCAACATCTTGCAAGCCACGATGTTAGCCATGCGTCGTGCGGTAGAAGGTTTACGCTTGAAGCCCACCAAGGTCTTGGTCGATGGCAACCGCTTGCCTGTGCTTGATGTGTTGGCCGAGGCCATCGTCAAAGGCGACAGCAAAGTGCAGGCTATTTCAGCCGCGTCTATCTTGGCCAAAGTGCACCGCGACCGTTGGTGCCAGGAACTGCATGCGCAGTATCCCCAATACGGATTTGATGGCCACAAAGGCTATGGCACCGCCGCGCATTTGAAAGCGCTGAGAGAGCACGGTGCAACGCCTTGGCACCGCAAGTCATTTGCCCCCGTGGCCGAGGTCTTGAAATGAACTTGATCACCTCGCGTGACAACCCCTTGGTCAAAGACCTGCGCCGTTTGTCGCAAGACAGCACGGCCTACCGCAAACTCGGTCGTGTGTGGTTGGAAGGTGACCACCTCTGTCGTGCCGCGCTCACGCGTGGCGTGAAGCCTGAGCATGCGGTGTTTGCCGAATCACTGTGGGCGACTGCACCGCGTGAGTGGACGCAAGCGGCCCAGCGCAACACGGTATTGCCTGATGCATTGTTTGCAGAAATTAGCAGCCTCGAGTCGCCCGCCAAAATGGGATTTATCTTGGCCGCGCCCAACGCCTTAGACGTTCAAGCCAGTACCCCCACGGTGGTGCTTGACCGTGTGCAAGACGCGGGCAACGTTGGTTCGATATTGCGCAGCGCCTCAGCCTTTGGCTTCAAGCAAGTGCTGGCCATCAAGGGGTCGGCCGCCTTGTGGTCTCCCAAGGTGTTGCGCTCTGGCATGGGGGCGCATTTTGGCTTGCACTTGGTTGAAGGCTTGAGTGCGGATGACCTGGATGCTTTAGACATGCCTTGGGTCGCGACCAGCTCTCACCAAGGCCCGTTTTTGCATACCTTGTTAGCGCAGGCCAAGTTGCCCATGCCCTGCGCTTGGCTGATGGGGCATGAAGGGCAGGGGGTCTCACCAGCTTTGGCCGATCGCGCGGCGCTGCATGTGCGCATTGCGCAGCCGGGGGGCGAGGAGTCGCTCAATGTGGCCTCAGCCGCCGCCATTTGCTTACACGCCAGCGCGACCTGTCATTTGGCTTAATTCTCTTCATTTCATTCGGGAAAACCAGTGCCTCGGATATAATGAGAGGCTTTCCCGCATCAACCCGTACGCCACAGCTCAAACCTAGGCCAATTCCTCGAACAAAGCAGCCAAAGAGACGCGTTCTCTTGTGAGCGCTGAGGCGTACCCGAACTATTCCGGAGAACCCAGTGCTTTTGTCTCTTCAGGGAACTTTC
>CANGML010000022.1 GCA_947454585.1 Comamonadaceae bacterium | reverse complement strand
TTCTTGAATGTGGCCATGATCTGGGCCTCCTATGAAATTTGCTGAAAATCTTGAATGTGAAAAACGACGTTTTTGCTGTTCCGAGGTGAGGCTAAAAAGCCGCTGAATTGCCAAAGGCTACCGAGGGGGAGTTGAGCGATACGCTCAGCTAAAGAACCCAAGGCGACTGTTTTGACGGTTGCTTTGACTTGTCGCTTTTGACCTGCTTCTTGGATCTCAGACTCATGTTCAAGTCTGACATCTATGGCTGGTAACCCGGCTGGGGTGTAGCGCAGGGCCGAGGCCTCTACAACACAAGCATTCAAAACAACGAGATTCAAACCTTATCGGAAAGCAGCAATTAGGCTGCGAACTCAGCTTGCTGGTTCTTGCGAGCCTCTTCGCGCTCCACTGTCTTCATCATGATGGAAGGCGCTGTGTCTGCCTTCTTACGCAAGACGGTCATGTGGCGCAATACGGCATCGTTGAACTTGAACGCATGTTCGAGTTCAGACATCACCGCTTGACTCGCTTCGATGTTCAAGCAAATGTAGTGTGCTTTGGCGAGCTTATTGATCATGTAGGCCAACTGGCGGCGACCCCAGTCTTCCGTACGATGAATAGCACCACCACCGGCGGTGATCATGCCTTTGTAACGCTCCAGCATGGCTGGAACTTGTTCGCTTTGATCCGGATGGATCAACAAAATGATTTCGTAATGACGCATGGACACTCCTTGTGGATATGAAGCTGCTTGCGGCGTCTGACGCTGGCAGCAAGGGAAAAGCCCATGATTATAGTCAATTTTTCAACGCGGACAGCTTGCTGCCTATAAAACCAAAGACAAAGCCCACTGGAACGCCAAATACACCGGCGCACACCGGATCCAAACCTAACCACAGGGTGTCAGAGGCCTGCAATTGCAGATGCATCTGCACCCAAGGGTGATTGACAGCGATGTAGTAGAGCGTAATGCCTAAGCCTGAAACCATGGCCAACAAAGCACCCATGCGGTTCATGCCTCGCCAATAAATACCCAACAGCAAGACAGGGAAAAAGGTGGCAGCGGCCAATGAGAAGGCGCAGGTCACCCAAAACAAAATACTGACAGGCCGATTAGTCGCAAACCAAGCCGCCAACAACGCCACCACCATCAACAAAATTTTATTCAGCATGACGCGTCGCAACGGTGGGGCATTGGGCGCTACCGTTTGAAAATACAGATCTTGCGCCAACGCATTCGAGATCGTCAGCAACAAACCATCTGCCGTTGACAAAGCGGCGGCTAGTGCGCCAGCCGCCAGCAAACCGGTAAAGACCGCCGAGATATGGGTGATTTCCGGCACACCCAAGACCAAGTAGTCACTGAACAATCGGATATCTGCGAACTGAACAATGCCGTCTTGGTTGTAATCTTGGATGCTCAACAGCGCCAATTTACGCAGTTTCAACCGATCCGCCCAGTCCGGCAGTTGGTCCAAATGAGACCCCACAAGCTCAGTCAACACATAAGATTTGAGCAATACGGCCAATGAGGACGCGCACAAATAGACGATCACGATGAATGCCAAGGCCCAGACGATGGAGCGTTCGGCTTCTGCAGGGGTAGCCGTTGTGTAAGAGCGGACCAGAATATGAGGCAAAGCCGCCGTGCCCAACATCAGACAAAAAACCAGCGCTAGGCTGTTGTTCCAACCCGGATTCCAACCACTCAAATAAGGTTTTTGAAAGCCAACTGGCCTATCAATGGCTTGCGCCAGATAACCTCGCTCGGACTGCCATGCGCCCACCAAGCGATCCAATGAGGTTTCTCGCCAAGCGGGATTGGCCTCTAATTTTTGAATCTCACGCAAGGGGGCATTCTCAGCTTTGGCCTTCGCCAACTGGCGCGCCACGGTTTGACGCTCCAGCTCACGCGCATGCAAGGGGTCCGCGATCTTCACCGCCAAATCACTCATGCGTTGGCTGATGACCTCACGCGTTGCCAACTCCGCGGGGTCTGATTCGATTTGCTTGGCGCGTTCTTGAATGAGCGGTAATGACTGCGCGGCCGCGACAGTCACAAAAGGATGACCTTGCGTCTTTAATGACACAGCGATAACCAAGGCCACCATCGACGCCACGATGACCACGCACTGCACACCCTGTGTCCACGTCACAGCACGCATCCCGCCAAGGAAAGAACACAGCAAAACTCCACCCAAGGCCAAGAACACACCCAGCTCAAAAGTCAAGCCTGAGAGCATGGATGCCACCAACCCAATGCCATAAATCTGAGCCACCAAATAAACGCTGGAGCACAAAATGGCACCCCATGCCGCCAGCCAACGAACAGCCACACTGTCAAAGCGACGACCCAAAAAATCAGGCAGGGTGATGGACTTGGACCTATTGAGTTTGGCAGCAAACAAACAGCCCAGCAAACAAAAACCGCCTGTCCAACCCAGCAAATACGCCAAGCCACCAGGATGTTGGCCATCCCCCACAAAACCGTCAGAAAGCAATAAACCCGCTAGGCCGATGAAGGAGGCCGCAGACAACCAATCGGCAGCCGTAGCCATGCCGTTCATCGGCGCACTGATGCGACGCCCAGCGACAAAATATTCTTCTGGAATCGTGGTGCGACACATCATGCCAATCAGCGCGTAACCAATGATCGACACCACCAAGAAAAAACCGTTGACCACCCCTTTGGGCACACCCGCAATGTCTGCCAGCAAGAGCAACAACGTGAGCAACGCCAACCCAGCCAAACTGAGCAACAACATCCGCCAAGGCCAAGATTTAAGGGGCGTCATCTTGTGAAGACGCACGTTGCGTCACCCACCAGGCTAAGAGCCAATACAGGACGGGAACCGCTTGTGCGACCCACAAATAATGCAGCAAGGTCTCGTCAGGCATGAGCCAAGCCAGACCCAAAGAGCCTAGCGTCAAGGCCACCAGACCCAAGACACCCAACAACGCCCGTCGCGACACAGTCGCCGCTGAATCCGAGGCTTGGGGGTGCTGCTGCATCAGGGCTTTAAGGCTTGGCCAAAGACTTCCACGTGTCAATCACGCTGTCTGGGTTGAGAGAGATGGAGCTGATGCCCTCATCGGCCAACCAATGCGCGAAGTCCGGGTGGTCGCTGGGGCCCTGGCCGCAGATGCCCACGTACTTGCCTTGGGCCAGACAAGCCGTGATGGCCTTGCTGAGCAAGGCTTTGACGGCTGGGTCTCGTTCGTCAAAGTCAGCAGCTAACAACTCGAGGCCAGAGTCACGGTCCAGACCCAAAGTGAGTTGGGTCAAGTCGTTGGAACCAATTGAGAAACCGTCGAAGAACTTCAAGAAGTCGTCAGCAAGAATGGCGTTGCTGGGCACTTCACACATCATGATGACTTTGAGCTCATTCACGCCCCGCTTCAAGCCGTGTTCAGCCAACAAGTTGGTCACACGTTCAGCTTGTCCCAAGGTACGCACGAAAGGCACCATGACTTGCACATTGGTCAGGCCCATGTCTTCGCGCACACGCCGCATGGCTTCGCACTCCATCGCAAAGGCTTCACCGAAGTCCGCGCTGATGTAGCGCGCCGCACCACGGAAACCGAGCATGGGGTTTTCTTCCTCCGGCTCGTAACGGCTGCCTCCAATGAGTTTGCGGTATTCGTTGGACTTGAAGTCTGACATGCGCACGATGACAGGCTTGGGGTAGAAAGCCGCAGCAATGGTGGCAATGCCTTCGGCCACTTTGTCGACGTAGAACGCGCGGGGCGAAGCGTGTCCACGGGCCACAGACTCAACGGCTTTTTTCAAGTCGGCATCCACATTGGGGTAGTCAAGAATGGCCTTCGGGTGCACGCCAATGTTGTTGTTGATGATGAACTCCAAGCGGGCTAAGCCGACCCCGTCGTTGGGCAACTGACAAAAGTCAAACGCCAACTGGGGATTGCCCACGTTCATCATGATCTTGGTTTTGATCTGGGGCATTTCGCCGCGTTGCACTTCGGTCACCTCGGTCTCGAGCAAGCCGTCATAGATCAACCCCGTGTCACCTTCGGAGCAGCTCACGGTCACCAGCGTGCCGTCTTTCAAGCGCTCGGTTGCATCACCACAACCCACCACTGCAGGAATACCCAATTCACGCGCAATGATGGCGGCGTGGCAGGTACGACCGCCTCGGTTGGTGACGATGGCGCTGGCACGCTTCATCACGGGTTCCCAGTTGGGGTCGGTCATATCGGTCACCAACACATCGCCAGGCTGAACCTTGTCCATCTCGCTGATGTTGTGCACCAAGCGAACAGGACCGGTACCAATTTTTTGGCCAATCGCACGGCCCTCAGCCAGCACGGTGCTGTGGCCTTTGAGTTTGTAGCGCAGCTCGGCTTGGCCTTTGGCTTGGCTCTTCACCGTCTCTGGGCGCGCTTGCAAGATGTAGAGCTGGCCATCTGTGCCATCTTTGCCCCATTCGATGTCCATGGGACGACCGTAATGCGCCTCAATCACCATGGCGTAGTGCGCCAGTTGCTCGACGTCCGCATCGGTCAATGAATACCTGTTGCGCAATTCGGTGGGGACATCGGTGGTGTTGACCAATTTTCCCGTGGCTTTTTTCTCTTCGGCGGTGGAGAACACCATTTGAATCAGCTTGGAGCCCAAGTTGCGACGAATGACTGCGCGCTTGCCAGCTTTCAAGGTGGGCTTGTGCACATAGAACTCGTCAGGGTTCACCGCACCTTGCACCACGGTCTCGCCAAGGCCGTAGCTCGACGTGATGAACACCACATCTTCAAAGCCAGACTCGGTGTCGATGGTGAACATCACACCCGCGGCGCCAGTGTCAGAACGCACCATGCGTTGCACACCCGCCGACAACGCCACATCAGCGTGGGCAAAGCCCTTGTGCACGCGGTAGCTAATAGCGCGGTCGTTGTACAACGAGGCAAACACCTCTTTCATTTTGTGCAGCACTTCGTCGATGCCATGCACATTGAGAAAAGTTTCTTGCTGGCCCGCAAACGAAGCGTCGGGCAAATCTTCGGCGGTGGCAGATGAACGCACCGCAAACGTCGCGGCAGCGTTGCCTTCGGACAAAGTGGCAAAGGCTTCAGCGATGGCTTTTTGCAAATCAGCGGGGAAAGGCTGTGCTTCAACCATGGCGCGAATCTCGGCACCTGCTTCGGCCAGAGCGCGCACATCCTCGGTGTCCAGTTTGTCCAAACGGGCATTGATTTTGTCGGCTAACCCGTCGTATGCCAAGAATTCACGGAACGCATGGGCCGTGGTGGCAAAACCTGTGGGCACACGAACGCCCGTGGGCAATTGCGAAATCATTTCGCCGAGGCTGGCGTTTTTACCGCCCACCGATTCGACGTCGGTCATTCGAAGTTGTTCAAAAGGAACCACCAAGGCGGTTGGGCTGAAAAGTGCAGTCATCGACAAGCTCCAAAAGTTAAAACTGGGTGCCCAGCAGCGCGGCGACTTTTTAATTTTTCGAATGGGTCGAAAGTCTGCGTGGCGAAATTCGGATAATCTGCAATTGTAGGTTGGCGTCAACACCGTGAAGACGCCGAACCCCAGACCCATTCTGAAAGATTTTCATGCCCAACCCCACCGTATTCTTCGTCTCTGACGGCACTGGCATTACCGCTGAAACCTTTGGTAACGCGATCTTGGCGCAGTTTGAGGTGAAGTTTCGCCATATTCGAATCCCGTTCGTGGACTCTGTCGATAAAGCGCACCAAGCGGTCCGCCAAATCAACCACACAGGCGAGGTAGAAGGACGCAAGCCCATCGTGTTCACCACCTTGGTCAACATGGATGTGTTGGGCGTGATCCAAGCGGGTTGCCAGGGCAAATCCATGCTGATGGACATGTTTGGCACCTTCGTGAACCCGTTGGAGCAAGAGCTGGGGATCAAGTCCAACCATCGCGTCGGACGGTTCTCGGATCCCAGCAAAAGCAAGGAGTACCACGACCGGATTGAAGCCATTAACTTCAGCTTGGCACACGATGATGGCCAACTGAACCGCGATTTAGAGTTGTCGGACGTGATTTTGGTGGGCGTGAGCCGAAGCGGTAAAACCCCCACCAGCCTTTACCTGGCCATGCAGCATGGCCTAAAAACATCCAACTATCCCTTGATTCCCGAAGACTTTGAGCGCCGCCAGCTCCCCCCTGCACTTGTCCCGCACAAAAAGAAGATTTTTGGCCTCACCATTCACCCCGACCGGCTGAGTGAAATCCGCAACGAGCGTCGTCCAGACTCCAAATATGCCAGCCTTGCCAATTGCCGACACGAGGTGGCCGAAGCAGAAGCCATGATGCGGCGCGCTGGCATTCGCTGGCTATCCACCACCAACAAAAGTATTGAAGAAATCGCCACGACCATCCTGCAAGAAATCAATCCTGAGCGCTTGACCTATTAAATCCAGAGCCTCAAAGACCGATAGCTGCAATCCCTGCCTTGGCAATTTGTGCGTCCTCATTGGATTTCACGCCACTGACCCCAACGGCGCCAAGACATTGGCCCTCCTTGATGATGGGCACGCCGCCTTCAAGCATGCCTTTGATTTCAGGCGCGCTCAAAAATGAAACCCGGCCGCCGTTGATCACGTCCTCATAGATTTTGCTTTCTCGGCGACCTAGGGCTGCAGTTTTTGCCTTTTCTGGGGCGATGTGTGAGGAAATGGGCGCGGCACCATCCAAACGCTGCAGGAATAGCAAATGGCCACCATCGTCCACAATCGCGATCGTTACTGACCAATGGTTTTTCAATGCTTCTGCTTCTGCTGCGGCAGCAATGGCTTTGACATCGGCGGATTCAAGGGCGTGTTTGGTTTTCATGAAAAGTAAATCAGGAATGACAAAACACCAAGCATAGCGTCTGCCCAAGACTCATTTTTCGCTCCAAAGCAAAAGAAACCTCAAAAAAAGTAAGCCATAGATCCAGCGCACTTGAAACCTTTAGAATACACCCCACCTGAATCATCAGGTTTTATCTGGAGAAGCTCACCATGAATGAAAACATTCAAACTGTTGACTATTACGTCCTGCCCGCAGAAGAACGCAACCGCGTGGTTCGCAATACCTATTGGCTGCTTGCTGTCAGCATGTTGCCAACAGTCTTAGGCGCATGGGTTGGTGTTTCCACCGGGATCAGCGCCGCTATGTCAGGCGTGATGGGCATGATTTTGATGCTGGCTGGCGCCTTCGGCTTCATCTACGCCATCGAACGCACCAAGGAAAGCGCTACTGGCGTTTATGTGCTCTTGGGCTTCACCTTTTTTATGGGCCTCATGCTCTCACGCATGATTGCCATGGTCTTGGGCTTTAAGAATGGTGCCGAACTGGTGATGACTGCCTTTGCAGGTACCGCAGGCGTCTTCTTTGTGATGGCCAGCTTGGCCACCGTCATCAAGCGTGACTTGTCTGGCATGGGCAAATGGCTCATGGTCGGCGCCGTGGTGTTGATGGTGGGGAGCATCATCAACGTATTCGTTGGCTCATCGGCCGGCATGATGGTGATTTCCATGTTGTCCATGGCGATCTTCAGTGCCTTCATGTTGTATGACTTGAAGCAAGTGATGGACGGCGGTGAAACCAACTACATCAGCGCCACGCTGACGTTGTACTTAGACATCATCAACGTCTTCCAAAGTCTGCTCGCTCTGCTGGGCATCTTTGGCGGTGAACGCGATTAAGCGTTGCCAAGCCCAATCCAAAAAAGGGACCTCACGGTCCCTTTTTTTCGTCTGAGGCCAAATCAAACACTGCCATGCTCTCAACGTGAGCGGTGTGCGGAAACATGTTGACCGCACCTGCAAACGACAGGCGATAGCCCGCAGCATTGACCAATACACCGGCATCCCGCGCCAGGGTCGATGGGTTGCAGCTCACATAGACCAAGCGCTGAGGCGGCGTCCAACCCTGGCGCAGTTCTGGCTGTTGGTGCAACTCGGCCAAGGCTTGCACCAGCGAAAAAGCCCCCTCCCGCGGCGGATCTACCAACCATTTGTCTGCCGCGCCGTCTTGGCGCAACAACTCAGGCGTCATTTCAAACAGGTTCCGCGCCACAAAACGGGTGGGGGCCAAGGGGTGCTCGCGCTTGGCTTGGTTGAACACATAGTTTTCGCCAGAACGCACCACCAAAGCCTCGCTACCCTCAACGCCCAGCACCTCGCGCGCCTGAGTGGCTAAGGGCAAAGTGAAGTTGCCCAAGCCACAAAACCAGTCAATGACGCGCTCATCGGGTTGTACATCTAACAAGCGCAAAGCACGGGTCACCAGCACGCGGTTGATGTGTGGATTCACCTGGGTGAAATCCGTGGGCTTGAAAGGCATGGAGATGCCAAATTCGGGCAACTCATAGGACAGGGGTTCACCCAATGCCCCGTCCATCAGGCAAACCGTGTCTGGCCCTTTAGATTGCAACCACCATTGCACCTGGTGCTTTTCAGCAAACGTGCGCAGAGCGGCCATGTCTTTCTGACTCAAAGGCGCCATGTGGCGCAGCACCAAAGCCGTCACCTGGTCGCCGCACGCGAGCTCAATCTGGGGCAAAGTTTCTCTGGCCTCCATGCCGCCGATCAGTTCACGCAAGGGCATGAGCATCGCATCAACGTGGGGCGGCAAAATCGGGCACCGGCGCATGTCAGCCACATAACGGCTCTTACGTTCGTGAAAACCCACCAGCACTTCGCCTTTCTTAACCACATAACGCACCGATAAGCGTGCGCGGTAACGATAGCCCCACGCAGGTCCTTGGATGGGGCGCAACACGGTGTCAGGCTTGACCTTACCCAAATGCCAGAGGTTGTCTTCTAGGGCTCTTTGTTTGACGGCCATTTGCGCAGACGCATCCAAGTGCTGCATCTTGCAACCCCCGCAGGCACCAGCGTGCAAACCAAAGTGCGGACAGCCAGGTGTCACACGTTGCGACGACTCACGCAGCACCTCAAGCAAAGATGCTTTTTCCCAGTTGTCTTTTTTACGATGCACATTGGCGCGGACCACTTCAAAGGGCAAAGCGCCATCAACAAACACCACCTTGCCATCAGGACGATGCGCCACGCCCTGTGCCTCCAAGTCCATAGACTCAATGGTCAGCGTGTTGTCGGGCCATTTCTTGTCTGTCGCAATCTCAGTCATCAGTTCGCCGATAAATATTTAGCAGGATCCACCGGCTTGCCTTGACGGCGTACTTCAAAATGCAGTTTCACTTGGTCCGCATCACTGCTACCCATCTCGGCGATCTTTTGGCCACGTTTGATGACTTGGTCTTCTTTGACCAACAAAGTTTGGTTGTGCGCGTAAGCGGTCAAATAGGTATTGTTGTGTTTCAAAATAATCAAGTTGCCATAACCGCGCAAGCCAGCACCCGCATAAACCACGCGGCCATCCGCCGCAGCCACGACAGGGTCACCGGCTTTGCCACCAATATCTATTCCCTTGTTCTTTGACTCATCAAAGCCAGCAATCACATTGCCGCGCACAGGCCACTGGAAACTGAGGGCCTCTTCTGCCGCATCCGCTGTCGCGCCAGAGGTGGCAGGTTGAACTGAAGCAGGCTTGGGCGCTGAGGCAACCACAGCAGGTGATGAAGCCACAGGTGTTGCAGGACGCGCCACGGTATCTGGCTGAGGCGGCGCGACACGCAACACTTGGCCCGTCTCGATCAGGTTGGGGTTGTCCAACTTATTCCAGCGCAGGATGTCGCGCCAGCTCTGCCCGTTGTCCATACCAATGCGAATCAAGGTGTCGCCAGGCTTGACCGTGTAGTAACCGGGCTTACCGGCATTCTCAGCGCTGGGGGTTATGGGGCGCGGTGTTGACTTGTTGCTACCGCCCGAATGATCTTCTACCGGCGCCAAGCGGCCTTTGTTTGCACAGCCCGACAGCGCAAGCGCTATCACAAGGGCAGCAAAACTCCACATTCCGGCACGCGACATTGTTCCATCTCCGTCATCAAGCAATCCCTGATTTTAGAGGCACAAAGTTCACGGCCTCGAGTAAGGTTTTCTCTAAACCCTGCGGCGTTTTGTCAATCACCACCAACGCTTGCTGACCACTGGCGGTTTGGGTCGGAGCGACCAAACGTCCGCCCATGGCCAATTGATCCACCCACGCTTGGGGCACGTGCTCGCCCCCCGCCGCAGAAATGATCGCGCTATAAGGTGCACCCTGCGGGTAACCCAACATGCCATCACCAAAAATCAGATGCACATTGGCCAGTCGAAGGGGGCGCAGGTTTTCACGCGCTTTGTCGTGTAACCCACGCAAACGTTCAATGCTGTAGACCTCGCGGGCTAAGCACGACAAAACGGCGGCTTGATAGCCGCAGCCCGTTCCGATTTCTAAGACACGACCCATCATGGCCTCACCTTTTAAACCTGGTGCGGCACGCAGCAAGGCAATCATGCGGGCCACCACATTGGGTTTAGATATGGTTTGCCCCAAGCCTATCGGCAAACTCGTGTCTTCATAGGCTTGATTCACCAAGGCACTGTCCACAAAACGGTGGCGCTCCACACGGCCCATGGCGTCCAGCACCCAGGCGTCATCAACACCTTGGTCCATCAATTTCTTGACCATACGGGCGCGAATTGTGGAGGACTCCAAACCCACCCCCGTTGGACTCGTCATAGCGACAGGCTTGGCGCGCGCTGGTGATTGCGGCGTGAGCACGCGAGTCGCGCCTAACAATGTCTTAGGGACAGCCTGCGTCTTACCTGAGTCCAACCGGGCTGGAAAACTCGGACGTTGCTTCATGCCGCGGCCTTGACCAAGCGTTGCCCCCAAGCCGTCAAGCTCGCATGTTCAGTGAGATCCACCTGCAAGGGGGTCACCGAAAGGTGCCCTTCAAAGGTGGCATGAAAATCGGTGCCGTCGCTGTCATCTTTGGCAGCGCCTGCACTGCCAATCCAGTACATGGTGTCACCCCGCGGGCTGGTTTGCGTGATCACCCGCTCCGCCGAATGACGACGGCCTAATCGCGTCACGCGTGAAGGTTTGATTTTTTCGAGGGTTTGGTTCGGGATGTTGACATTCAAAAGCCAAGGATGGCCGCCCAATTGCCCTTGGGCCACCAGCTGCTGAACCAGTTCACGCGCTTTGGCCGCCGCCGCATCAATATGCGCCCAGCCCTTTTCAACTTGAGAAAAAGCGATGGCAGGAACACCAAACAAATACCCCTCCATCGCAGCCCCGACGGTGCCCGAGTAAATCGTGTCATCGCCCATATTGGCACCGTTGTTGATACCCGAAACCACCAAGTCTGGCTTGTAGTCCAACAAACCCGTCAACGCGATGTGCACGCAATCTGCGGGGGTGCCATTGACATAACGAAAACCATTGCTGGCTTGGTGCACATACAAGGGTGAATGGAGCGTCAGCGCGTTCGATTTGGCGCTGTTGTTGTGCTCTGGCGCGACCACTTCGACACGCCCCAAGTCTTTGAGTGCCTCGAACAGCGCCACGATGCCGGGCGCTTGAAAGCCGTCGTCGTTAGAAATCAGAATATTCATGATGCCTTTGTGTTACCCACGCATTGTAGGTTCCAGCCTCGGGGCAGTTCATCCTCAAGGCGCTGCCTGAACTACACCATAGAGCAACATCGACAAGGTTCCCGTGAGCAAAGCAGGCCCTAATCTGCGCTGTGGGCTAGACACCATCACAGCCAGGCTCAAGCCACAAATCAAAAGACGAAGCAGCAGAGGCACAGTGGCCAACAAGCCCAGCGGCAACACAATCATGCGCACCGTCAGTGCGGCCACCATGGCGTAGGTGACCGCCGAAAGCCAACGAAAAATTTCACTGTTTTGGTTGATATGCCCCGACAGTTTGACGCCGACGGCTCGACAAACATAGGTCCCTACGCAGGCAGACGTGAGCGCGAGCCAAACGCCCCACCCTTGCATGTCCGCGGTCAAGGCTTCACCTCGAAGGATTGAGGTCGCAGCCAAGACCGGTCAATCACGTAAGCCAATGTCCCAGCCACCAAGCCCGTAGCAAGCAAGCTGCTGTCGGCGTCCCACATAAAAAAGACCGGCCCCAAGATACATCCCAAGCCAATCGCCATGCGGTTGGCCCATGGTTTCACATCCGTGAAGGTGAGTAAAAAAAACAAGGGGTTGATGAACACCAAACCCAGTGTCACGGCGGGAGGAACCCAGCCCGCCACAAAATACCCCAGTACGGTGCCTAGGGGCGCAATGATCCAACAGGGCAACGCCAAACCGATGAAGTAGTTCAACCGATGCTTAGGCGCCATCGTCGGAAATTCGCGCATGGACACCGCCCAAGCCGTCATTGCCAACATATGTACCCATAGGTAGAGCCAAGGGTTGCGATCACGGCGATGAAATTGCGGAAATAAAGTCACCACCATGGTGACAAAGCGCGTGGAGGTTAATGTGACGGCAAAGCCAATCGCCAGCAATGAGGAACCAGATATAAACATCTCCAGCATCACCACTTGGCCTGGGAGGGCAAACATCAGCAAACTGGTGAGGCCGGTCATCCATGCATCGAAGCCTTGGGTGCGCCCCATGGCGCCAAAGCCAATCATGCCTGCAAATAAGACCAAGACGGGGGCGCCCAAGGCATCGCGGATGCCAGACCAAAAGGCTTGACGCCGATTGGCAAATCGATTCGGTGTCACCCCTTAGAACCGATTATTTTTGGTTCATATTGCCTTTGAACTTGCCACCGCGTTGGATTTCCAACTCGTGGTATTCCAAGGTGCCAGACACTTTGCCAGTGCTGTGAATTAACAAATGCTCTTTGCAGACAATGTCTTCGTTCAGTTCGCCATGCACATCAATTTCGCGCGCGCGAACCGTTCCGGTCACTTGGCCTTTGGTGCCAATCAACAAATCATCAGCCGTTAACTCGCCTGACACATTGCCATTGATCACAGCCTTACCCGGGGTAGAGATAGAGCCTTTGAAAGTGACACCCTCGCCGATCACGAGGTTGTTGTTGGTGGGGTTGATATCGGCCATGCTCTTCTCCTAAGAAGTGTCAATCATACCTAAGCTCAAACAACCCAGTTGCCGCCAGGCTGTCAAATAACCGACTGGCACGCTTCCTGCAATGGACATTGGAAACAAGCTTTTTAGGAGAAAACCATGTCAAACCTCTACAACTCAGGTGCTACAGCCACAACGCTCAGCCTGCAAGAGCTGATTCAAGCAGCGGAAATCCTGCAAGTCTCAGGCAAACACGAAGAGGCCGCCAATTTGTACCGCCAGTGGCTTCAACACGGCCGAGATGAACAAAAGCATATTGCTTGGTTCAACTACGGTTGGTTGCTGCAAAAGCTCAACAAGGTGGATGAAGCCGTCAATGCTTATGACCAATTGACCAACAACTATGCGCGCTATTTGTCAGGAAATACGACCGCAGCCGCCTAAACAACCCACGCTGTAGCCAAGCCAAACGGCAGCTGTGGTGGCCCAAACGCCGCCAGACACTTTGCGCGCATAAAGATATCCGCCTGATTGAAATGCAATCAGGCTTTTGGTCATTCCCTCGACCAATCCCGACAACGCAGCACCCATGCCCCTCTATTAGGTGCAGTTCCTAAACGGACCAATTTCAATTTGAGACTCTTGTACCCATCCTACGAACGGGCCATTCATAAACGGACCGTTCGGTTGCGATAGTTTCAACTTAACCCAAGCCCCACGTTTTTCGACGGCC
>CANGML010000021.1 GCA_947454585.1 Comamonadaceae bacterium | reverse complement strand
TACACCTTCGAGGGCTACCGCAACGCGGACGGTTCCGTCGGCACGCGCAATATCTTGGCCATCACTACCACCGTGCAATGTGTGTCGGGCGTGGTGTCGCATGCAGTGCAGCGCATCAAAGCCGAGCTGATGCCTCAATTTCCGAACGTGGATGATGTGGTGGGGCTGGAGCACACCTACGGTTGCGGGGTGGCGATTGATGCCGAGGGTGCCGAGATACCGATTCGGACCTTGCGCAACATCAGCTTGAACCCCAACTTTGGTGGCGAAGTGATGGTGGTCAGCCTGGGTTGCGAAAAGTTGCAGCCCGACCGGTTGATGCCGCCCGGCGCTATTCCCATCAACGACCAACGCGGCGAATCACTGGACGTGATTTGCCTGCAAGACGATGCCCACGTGGGCTACATGTCCATGATTGAGTCGATCATGAAAACCGCCGTGCAGCATTTGACGCGCTTGAACCAACGGCGCCGCGAGACGGTGCCCGCGAGCGAGTTGGTGGTGGGGGTGCAATGCGGCGGCAGCGATGCCTTCTCAGGGGTGACGGCCAACCCTGCGGTGGGCTATTGCACGGATTTGCTGGTGCGTGCGGGCGCGAGTGTGATGTTTTCAGAGGTCACCGAAGTGCGTGATGGCATTGACCAACTGACCTCGCGTGCCACGACCCCAGAAGTGGCCGAGGCCATGATCCAAGAGATGGCTTGGTATGACGCGTATCTGGCACGTGGTCGCGCAGATCGCAGCGCCAACACCACGCCGGGCAACAAAAAAGGCGGCTTGTCCAACATTGTGGAAAAGGCCATGGGCTCGATTGTGAAGTCGGGCACCGCACCGATTTCTGGCGTCTTGTCGCCGGGCGAAAAACTCAAGCAAAAGGGACTGATTTACGCAGCTACGCCAGCCAGTGATTTCATTTGCGGCACGCTTCAGTTGGCTGCGGGCATGAACCTGCATGTGTTCACCACAGGCCGCGGCACGCCTTACGGCTTGGCCGAGGTGCCTGTCATCAAGGTGGCCACACGCACTGACTTGGCGCGCCGTTGGCACGATCTGATGGATGTGAATGCAGGCACGATTGCCGATGGCACCCAGACGATTGAAGAGGTGGGCATGGCGTTGTTTGAATTCATGTTGGAGGTGGCGAGTGGCCGCCAAAAAACATGGGCCGAGCGCTGGAAGTTGCACAACGCTTTGGTGTTGTTCAACCCCGCCCCTGTCACTTGAGCGGGGTCAGACGATCTTGACGCTGAGATTGGGTAAGCCGTCGATGTGCATTTCAATCACATCGCCGCGCACCACAGGGCCGACGTTCTCGGGTGTTCCCGCGTAAATGATGTCACCGGGGAACAACTCAAACGCCTCAGAGAGTTTGCTGATTTGCTCGGCGACCGACCAAATCATTTGGTTCAAGTCGGCTTTTTGTTTCACTTGACCGTTGACCTTGAGCCAGATGTCGCCTTTGGCGAAGTGCCCCGTTTGCGCCACGCGGTGGACTGCGCCAATGGGCGCCGATTGGTCAAAGCTTTTGCCAATTTCCCAAGGTTTCTTTTGGTCGCCCATGCCACGTTGCAAGTCGCGCCGTGTCATGTCCAGCCCCAAGGTGTAGCCATAGACCCAGTCGAGGGCCTTGTCGACGCTGATGTTGCGACCACCTTTGCCTAAGACTGCGACCAGTTCGGCTTCGTAGTGGTAGTTTTTGGTGAGGCTGGGGTAGGGGTGGTCAGCCACAGTGCCGGCGGCCACGTACTGAATGGCATCGGTGGGCTTTTGGAAAAAGAAGGGCGGTTCACGCGTAGGGTCTGAGCCCATTTCACGCGCATGCGCTGCGTAGTTGCGGCCAATGCAGTAGATGCGACGCACGGGAAACATCTCGTCAGAGCCGACGATGGGGATGTAAGTGGCAGGCACGGCAAAAGGTGTCTTAGGTGCGTGAGAGGCAAAGCCGGGCGTGGCACATCCCACCAAGGCACCTGAGGTGACGAGGGCGGATTTTTGAAAGAAGTGACGGCGTTTCATGGACTATCTCCTTGTTTCAACACATTTTTCCTGATTCAATTCGCCCGCGCTAGGATGGCGTGACACCTTCGTTACTTGGCGCCTTTGTTTTTCATGCCCGTTCTTTATTCTTTTCGCCGTTGCCCCTATGCGATGCGAGCGCGATTGGCCCTGCGCGTCAGCGGCGTGGCCTATGAACACCGCGAAATCGCTTTGAAAGCCAAGCCCCCTGAGATGTTGGCGGCATCACCCAAAGGCACCGTGCCTGTCTTGTGTCTACCCAACGGGGAGGTGCTCGAGCAAAGTGTGGACATCATGCGGTGGGCCCTGAGACAGCGCGACCCTGAGGGGTGGTTGCCCGCTTCACCAGCGGCTTGGGCTGTGATTCAGGCCGATATGGATCTGAACGATGGTGAATTCAAAGCGCATTTAGACCGTTACAAATACCCGCAACGCTTTGGTTTGAGTGACGGCCATCAGCATCGCGCACAAGGCGCAGAGGTGTTGATGCGATGGCAAGACAGATTGCAAAGCCAGGCCTATTTGTCGGGGCCACGCTGGGGTCTGTTGGACGCTTGCCTTGCACCCTTTGTGCGACAGTTTGCGCGTACCGACCGTGCGTGGTTTGACGCACAACCTTGGCCGCACTTATCTCGGTGGCTCACGGCGTTTGAAAATTCTGAGGAGTTTTTAGCCGTCATGCACAAATACCCCTTGTGGGTGTCGCCGCAAGACTCACGCAACGGACGCTAAAAAGTCCATCACCAACTGCCATTGCGCGGGCACATTCAGAGCAGGGGCGTGGCCGCAGTCTGCAATCTCTTCATGGCGCAAACGCCCTTGGGCGCCGGGGCCTCGGGTGTGCATGGCTTGGATCGTCTGCGGTGAAATTAAATCGGAGTTCGCGCCGCGCAGCACCATGACGGGAATATTCAAGGCGTCGAATTCGCGCCACATCGGGTATTCGGGCACTTCGCGGAAAAACTGCTGGGTGATCTGAGGGTCGTAGTGCGGCGTCACGCGGCCATCGGGCAAACGTCGGGTCGATGTCTCCGCCAAATGCGTCCATTGCGCATCGGTGTGAAAGCCAAAGGGCGCGTAGGCGGCACGAAAGAAGGCTTCCAGTTCGGGCACGGTGTCAAAGGCGGGCGGCTGGCCTGCATAGGCTTTGATGCGCTCGACGGCATCGCTTGAAATCTCGGGCGCGATGTCGTTGAGCACCAGGCTGCGAATGCGCCCCTTTAAGGCGGGCACTTCAATGCCGGCCGCGCAAACCAAACCCAAGGCGCCCCCCATCGAGGTGCCTACCCAATGGGCTTCGGGAATATGAAGCGCGTTCATCAAATCTAAGGTGATGCGGGCGTAGGTGGCAAAGCTGTAGTCCTGCTTCGGGTTGGGGCTCCATTGGCTCAAGCCTCGTCCAAGTGTGTCGGGGCAAATCACGCGGAAGTGGGGGCTGAGTTGTTCGGCCAGTGCATCAAAGTCGCGCCCTGTTCGTGCCAAGCCGTGCCACGCGATCACCACGGGCAAGGACGCATCGCCCCACGCGGTGACGTGAATGTTGAAGCCGTGGCAATTCAGGTAGTGCGAGCTGGGTTTCATGGTGGGTTCCGTTTACGATGGCGTCATGCAATTACAAGATATTTTGTATTCTCAAGGTTTTGGCACACGCCGTATTTGTGCTGGTTTGATTCAGCAGGGCTATGTGCAGGTGGATCTGGGTGAGGGCTTGGTCACCTGCGACGATGCGCTTGCAGAGGTGGCCGTGCACGAAGGTTTGCCGTATGCGGTGCAGGGTGTGTCGTGGCCCTACCACGCCAAAGCCTATGTGTTGTTGCACAAACCAGCGGGCTACGAGTGCTCGCACAAACCATCGGCTTGGCCCAGTCTGTACACCTTGCTTCCCCCCGCCTTGCGCCAACGTCCACAAAAAAGTGCGGTGCAAGGGGTGCAGGCGGTAGGGCGCTTGGACCAAGATACCACCGGCATGTTGGTGCTGACCGATGATGGTCCGCTGATCCATCGCATGAGCTCGCCGCGCCACCATGTCCCCAAGGTCTATGAGGTGAGCACGGACGATGCGCTTGACGACAAACAAGTGCAGCGCTTGCTCGAAGGGGTGGTGTTGGACGATTCCCCCAAGCCGGTGAAAGCCGCTGCTTGTGTGGCCGTGGCGACACACCATTTGCGCCTGACCCTGACCGAAGGCAAGTACCACCAGGTCAAGCGCATGCTGGCTGCGGTGGGCCACAAAGTGGTAGGCCTGCACCGATCGCAAATTGGGGCCATGCCCTTGCCTGCGGATTTGGCCCCCGGTCAATGGCGTTGGCTCAGTCAGGACGAGTTGGCCTTGTTGACGAACAAGTGACAGGGGTGTTGAAACCAGATCAACGCTGGGTGTTTGGGGTAGATCGTTACACTGAGGGCTGTTTTTTAGAAGGTAGATCCCGTGGTGTTTTTCATTTCGCGTTCGATGCTGGCGATCGCTGGCGCGTTGCTCTTTGCCGCTTCTGCGGCACAAGCGGGCAACCCCATTTTTGTGCTCAATTCGCTGGATGCCAATGTGAGTGTGATTGACTCCACCACGTGGCAAGTCACCCAGCGCATTCCAACCGGCAAAGAGCCGCACCACCTCTACCTCACCCCGGATGAAAAGTCAGTCATCGTGGCCAACGCGGGGTCCGATTCCTTGACCTTTATCGACCCTCGTACAGCCGAGGTGCAACGTGTGGTGCGCGGCACCTTGGACCCTTATCAGCTGAGGTTTTCTCCTGACATGAAGTGGTTTGTGACGGTGGCCAACCGCCTGAACCACATCGACATTTACCGTTGGGACGGCAAGGACTTGACCTTGGCCAAACGGATCCCGTCGAGCAAAACACCGAGTCACATTTGGATCGATACCAAAAGCACCACCGCTTACGCCACCATGCAAGACAGCGATGAATTGGTCGCGGTGGACTTGGCGACCCAAACTTTGAAATGGCGGGTGAAGACAGGCGCGATGCCGGCCGATGTGTTTGGCACGCCTGACGACAAGCACTTGTTGGTGGGCCTGACCGGCAGCGACCATGTGCAGGTCTATGACGTGACAGGTCCGCAAGCCAAGTTGGTCAAAAGCATTCCGACGGGCGAGGGTGCCCATGCGTTTCGTGCGGTGGGCGATGGTCGTCATGTGTTTGTCGGGAACCGTGTGGCCAATACGGTGAACAAGATCGACTATGTCAGTTTGGAATCGGTGGCGCAGCTCAAAGCGCCGGGGGGCCCAGATTGCATGGAAGTCACCGCAGACGGTAAGTTGTTGTTGGTGTCCTCGCGCTGGATTAAAAAAGTCAGCGTGATTGACATCGCCACGGGGCAACTGGTTCGTCAGGTGAAGGTGGGTAAATCGCCCCACGGCATTTGGACCTTGGATCACGCCAAAAGGTATTGATCAGCATGCGTCATGTGGCCTTGAGTTTGTTAGCGGCATGGAGCCTCACCGCCCATGCAGGGGTTCCTTGCGACAAACCCCTGTACCTGACTTTTGACACGGGACACATGGGCGTGGCGCCTTTGATTGCAGAGGTGCTGAACCGGCAGCAAGTCAAAGTCACCTTCTTTGCCGCGAATGAACCCACCCAAGAGGGTGATGGTTCCTTAGGCGACCACTGGGCGCCTTGGTGGAAGGCGCGAGCCGCTGAGGGCCATGCATTTGCCTCACATACCTTTGACCATGTGTATTGGCGTTCCGATTTACCGCGCGGCAGTTGGCAGATGCGTCCCAGCGCGGGGCCAAGCAAGGGGCAAACGGAAGTGTGGACCAGCCAGCGCTATTGCGATCAATTGCAATTGTCGAACACCCGCCTTGAGCAAATCACCGGCGTGAAACCTTTGCCCTTGTTCCGCGCGCCGGGTGGCAAGACCTCTCCTTCGCTGTTGCAAGCGGCCAAACAGTGCGGTTTTGCCCATGTGGGTTGGGCCGAGGCGGGGTTCTTGGGCGATGAGTTGCCGAGTGACAAATACCCCAACGCCCTGTTGTTGCAGCGTGCCTTGACCAACGTCCGATCTGGGGATGTGCTGATGGCGCATCTGGGAATTTGGTCACGCCAAGACCCTTGGGCACCGGCCGTGTTGGAGCCGTTGCTCAAAGGGCTGAAAGCCAAAGGGTTTTGTTTTGCGACCTTGAAAGAGCACCCACAATTCAAGCCATGGATACCTTGATTGACCTTTTTGCGAATGCCCAGTCCGCTTTGTATGAAAGCGTGATGCAGCCGGTGGCCTTCGCCCTGGGGCTGGGTAACCGGCTCGAGGATGTGTTTGATGCGACAGGCTGGTTGCTGGTGGGGCTGATACAGCTGTGCGTCATGCTCGCCGTGATTGGGCCTTTGCAACGGTGGCGACCTGTGGAGCCTGTGGTCGACAAGCAAGCAATTCGTGTGGATGTGATGTACACCCTGATCCATCGTTTAGGTTTGTTCCGCGTTGTTTTGTTTTTCTCTGTTGAGCCATGGCTCGATACCTTGATGGGTGAGTTGCGTGTGCGTGGCGTCGGGACTTTTCACCTCGATGGCCTATGGCCTGGGGTGACCGATGGGCCTTGGGTCAGTCTGTTGCTGTATCTCATCGTGTTTGACTTTCTCAATTACGGCTTGCACCGTGCGCAACATCAGTGGAACTGGTGGTGGGCCCTGCATGCGCTGCATCACTCGCAGCGCCAGATGACGCAGTGGACGGACAACCGCAACCACTTGCTTGACGACCTGTTGCATGCCGTGATTTGGGTCTTTGTGGCGCAGCTGATCGGCATTGCCCCTTCCCAGTTTGTAGCGGTGGTGGCCATCACCCAGTTGTTTGAGAACTTCCAGCATGCCAACTTGCGTGTGAGTTTTGGTGCTTGGGGTGAGGGTTTGTGGGTTAGTCCTCGCTTTCATCGCTTGCACCATGCGATTGGTTGGGGTCATGAGTCACAACCCAAGCGGGGTGACAAGCCGGCGGTGCTGGGAGGGCATAACTTTGGGGTGTTGTTGCCTTGCTGGGATGTGCTGTTTGGCACCGCGAATTTTGACCATGCGTTTGAAGCCACGGGCATACGCGATCAGGTCGAAGAGGGCCTCGATTACGGCAAAGGTTTTTGGTCGCAGCAGGGTTTAGGAATGAAACGACTCATGCAAGCTTTAGGGTTTTCTTCCGTTTCCTGAAACGCTGGGGTATGCTTTTGGCATGCGATTGTTTTTGGATTCTTTTTGGCGTGCCCTGGCTTATTGCCTGATGCCGCGCGTGATGGCCCTTTCACTGCTACCGCTGGCGATGTTGCTGGTGCTGTCGGTGAGTTGGGGCTATTTTTATTGGTCGGCCACCCAAGATTGGGTGCGCGAGATGCTCAATTCTTGGCAAGTCCTGCAAAGCATGATGGATTGGTTGCAGTCCCATGGTGCGGGCGATTTTCAGGGCGTGATGGTGCAACTGGTGGTGATTTTTGCCATCACCCCCGTCTTGGTCGTGGTCTCGCTGTTGGCGGTGTCCTTGATGATGACGCCTGCTTTGGTGGATTTGGTGGTGCACCGGCGCTTTGCCCATTTGTCACTCAAACGGGGCGGCTCGGCAGTGACCAGCTTGGTGTGGACACTAGGCTCCACGGTGGCTGCGGTGTTGGCCATGCTGATCTCTTTGCCGTTGTGGGCTGTCCCGCCCTTGATGTTTGTGCTGCCTCCCCTGATTTGGGGTTGGCTGAGTTATCGCGTGATGGTGTTTGATGCTTTGCTATCCCATGCCAGCCGAGAGGAACGGATGGCGATTGGGCGACAACATCGGGGTTGGTTGCTGTGCATTGGGGTGTTGACGGGCTATTTGGGCGCTTTGCCTAGCTTGGTCTGGGCATCGGGTGCGTTGTTCGCAGCAGCGTTTTTGTTGTTGATCCCTTTGGCTATTTGGATTTATGCCTTGGTCTTTGCTTTCACATCTTTGTGGTTTACCCACTACAGCCTGGGTGCCTTGGAAGCCCTGCGGGCGGAGTCGGACACTGTGGTCATGGGCGCCTCGGTGCCGTTGCCCGCGGTAGCATCTGCGGATGACACAAACACAGCACCCCCTAGCCTCTGAAGCCAGGCCCGAGATTGGCCTGATCATCGTCGGTGACGAAATCTTGTCTGGCAAACGCGCCGACAAACACATGCCCAAGATGATTGAGCTTTTATCGGCGCGTGGTTTGTCCCTCGATTGGGCTGACTATGTGGGCGATTCGCCCGAACGCATCACACGCACCTTAGAGCGCGCTTTTGCCAGCAACAGCTTGGTGTTTTCTTGTGGTGGCATTGGCGCGACGCCGGACGACCACACCCGTCAATGCGCGGGAAAGGCCTTGGGGGTGGACATCGTCTTGCATCCACAAGCCGACGCCTTGATTCGTGAGCGCATGCAAGACACGGCCAAAGAGCAAGGCTTGGTGTACGAGCCGCAGCATCCCGACAATGTGCACCGACTCAACATGGGGGTGTTTCCCGTGGGTGCCCGCATCATTCCGAACCCGTACAACAAGATTCCTGGTTTTACTTGCCACGGCAAGGGCGGCGGTGCCGTGCACTTTGTGCCGGGGTTCCCCGTGATGGCTTGGCCCATGATGGCGTGGGTCCTCGATACCCACTACACGCACTTGTTTCAGAGCCAGGCATGGCTAGAAAAGTCCATCATCATTTACGGTTCGATGGAAGCCACCTTGACGCCCTTGATGGAAACCTTGGAGCGCGAGCACGCCGGCGTGAAAGTCTTCAGTCTGCCGAGCGTGGATCACCCTGAGCATGGCCGTCACATTGAGCTAGGCGTCAAAGGCGCGCCAGAAAAAGTGGCGCAAGCCTATCTGGCCATGCTGGACGGATTAAAAGCCTTTGGCCTGAAGTTTGGCCCTGAATTGGTGCGTTAAAATATATGCATCATCTTGGTGCAAGCTTGCACCAAGATGGACGACGCGGTTTTGTCATTTTCTCCAGAGGGATGCCCCTTACACCCCTCATTTGGCGCAAAGTCGGTGCAAAATACCACCCTTGACGGTCAGACGGGTGGGTCGCTACGTAGCCATAGCGCTGGCATAGAAACTGCATTCTCTGACCTCGAAACACTTTTTAATCCAACCTACCCTAGCAGGAGAACTTGATGGCCAAGACCGTCGCAGACGTAATGAAAATGGTGAAAGAGAACGAAGTGAAATTCGTTGACTTCCGTTTCACCGATACCCGTGGCAAGTGGCAGCACATCACTGCGCCCGTGTCCCAGTTTGACGAGAGCAAGTTCGAAGAAGGCCAAGCGTTTGACGGTTCTTCTATTGCTGGCTGGAAGGGCATTGAAGCCTCTGACATGTTGTTGATGCCCGATCCCAACAGCGCCTTGATCGACCCCTTCTTCGAAGAAATCACCTTGGTGTTGATTTGTGACGTGATCGAACCCACCGACGGCAAAGCTTACGAGCGTGACCCACGTTCCATCGCCAAGCGCGCGGAAAGCTACCTCAAGCAGTCTGGCATGGGCGACACCGCTTATTTCGGTCCAGAACCAGAATTCTTCTTGTTTGACGAAGTGCGTTGGAGTACTGAACCCAACCATTCTTTCTATTCCATCAACGAATACGAAGCCCCATGGAACAGCGGCGAGAAGATCGAAGGCGGCAACCGTGGTCACCGTCCTCGCGTCAAGGGTGGCTACTTCCCCGTGCCTCCCGTTGACAGCACACATGACATGCGCAGCGAAATGTGCTTGTTGCTCGAGTCCGTGGGCATCCCCGTTGAAGTGCACCACCACGAAGTGGCTGGCGCAGGTCAATGCGAAATCGGTACCAAGTTTTCTACCTTGGTTGAGCGCGCTGACTGGACGTTGTTGCAAAAGTACGTGATCCACAACGTGGCCAATGCTTACGGCAAAACCGCGACCTTCATGCCCAAGCCTTATTCGGGCGACAACGGTTCAGGCATGCACGTGCACCAATCGGTTTGGAAAGATGGCAAGAACCTGTTTGCAGGTAACGGCTACGCTGGCTTGTCTGAGTTTGCTTTGTTCTACATCGGTGGTGTGATCAAGCATGCCCGTGCTTTGAATGCGATCACCAACCCCAGCACCAACAGCTATCGCCGTTTGGTGCCAGGTTTTGAAGCCCCCGTGAAATTGGCTTACTCCGCCAAAAACCGCTCTGCTTCGATCCGTATTCCTAACGTCGCATCTGACAAAGGCCGCCGTGTGGAGGCTCGCTTCCCAGATCCTATGTGCAACCCTTACCTCGGCTTTGCTGCCTTGTTGATGGCCGGCTTGGATGGCGTGGAAAACAAAATTCACCCCGGCGAGGCCGCGACCAAAGACTTGTACCACCTCCCACCTGAGGAAGACAAATTGGTCCCTACCGTTTGCTCTAGCTTGGACCAAGCTTTGGAAGCCCTCGACAAAGACCGCGCCTTCTTGACCAAAGGTGGCGTGTTCACTGACTCATGGATTGACTCTTACATTGACTTGAAGATGCAAGAAGTGACCCGTGGTCGTATGGAAGTGTCACCTGTCGAATACGACATGTACTACTCGCTGTAATTTTTTGCAACGCAAGTGCAATCAAAGGACGGCGCAAGCCGTCCTTTTTTGTTTCAACCCACACTTTGTCATGCGTCCCATCCTTTACTACTTGTTAGCTGGCGTCGGCCTGAACTGTCTGGTTTGGCCTGTGGGCGCCACCGGTGAGCCCCAGCGTATTTACCGGTGTGGCAACGTCTATACCAATTTCCCAGAGCCCAGCGCCAATTGCAAAGCATTGAGCGGTGGCAGTGTCACCGTGATTGAAGGCACCCGGACTCAGGGCATGCAGGCGGGGGCGGCGAGTCCCGGGGCGAGTGGTGTGAAAGTGGAGAACGCAGAGCAACGCCAGCGGGATGCCCAAGCCCATGCGGTGTTGTATGCCGAATTACAACGGGCTCAACGACAACAGGCCGAGCTCCTGCAGGAATGGCAAGGTGGCGCGCCGGAACGACGCGCCGATGAACACCGTCAGCCCGAAAAATACCAACGTCGCGTGGCTGAGTTGCGCAGTGCTTTGCAACGCAACGAGGCCGATATCGCGGGTTTGCAGCGCGAAATAGCGCGCTTGTCTGTCTCTTCACCCATGGAAGCTAAACCATGACGTCTGATAACGCATCACCTCGTCGCTACGCAGAAGCCTTTGATCTGTTGGCTACTTTGGTCACCGTCGTTCGTATCGATGGTGAGGTGGTCTTTGCGAACGCTGCGCTGGAGGACGTGATGGGCTTGCCGCGTCGGGCGATTCAGGGTTCGCCCTTGTCGAGCTACTTCACTGAAACGCAAGCCTTTGAAAATGCCATGCAGGGCGCGCACAGCAACGCCTTTGCCACGCTGCGCTATGACGCGCATTTGCGCCGTCCTTCACAAGACCCCTTGCCTGTTCACGTCATCGTGGCGCCTACGGATGTGCTAGGCGAGGTTTTGGTTGAGTTGCTGCCTTTGGAACAGCAAACGCGCCAAGACCGTGAATCACGTCTGATTGACCAAGCCCAAGCCAATAAGGAGCTGATCCGTAACTTAGCGCATGAGATCAAAAACCCGCTGGGGGGTATTCGCGGGGCGGCGCAATTGCTGCAAATGGAAGTGGTGAGTCGGGACCTGATTGAGTACACCCAAGTCATCATCCATGAGGCGGACCGCTTGCAGCTGTTGGTCGATCGCTTGCTCGCTCCCCACCGTCGCCCGCACGTGGTGGGTGATGTGAATATCCATGAGGTGTGCGAGCGCGTGCGTAGCCTCATCATGGCCGAATTTCCGAAGGGCCTGCGCATGGTGCGCGACTATGACACCTCCATTCCTGAGTTCCGAGGCGACCGCGAACAATTGATTCAGGCGGTGCTCAACATCGTGCACAACGCGGCGCAAGCCTTGTCCGATCGCATCGTCGAGGGCGATGCAGAGATTATTTTGCGCACCCGTATCACTAGACAAGTCACTTTCGGCAAACAACGCTATCGGTTGGCATTGGAATTGCATGTCATAGACAACGGGCCAGGTATTCCGCAAGACATCAAAGACAGGTTGTTTTTCCCTTTGGTGTCTGGGCGGGATGGCGGATCGGGCTTGGGGCTGAATTTGGCACAAACGTTTGTGCAACAGCACCATGGTTTGATCGAGTGTGACAGTTTGCCGGGACGTACAGATTTCAAAATTCTGATCCCGTTAGCCTGACGCCTCATGCGGCCCCTAACTTAGAAAAGAAAGTAGCGAGATGAAATCGATTTGGATTGTGGATGACGACCAGTCAATTCGCTTCGTGCTGGAGAAAGCGCTGTTGCGCGAGAACTTGCCCACACGCAGCTTCACCAGTCCACGCGAGGTGCTGCAAGCGCTTGACATGGTGGGACCTGAAGATGGCCCGCAAATACTCGTCAGTGACATCCGTATGCCTGGTGGCTCAGGGCTGGATTTGTTAGGCAAGGTGAAAGAGCGAATGCCCGCCTTGCCGGTCATCATCATGACCGCGTTTTCAGATTTGGACAGCGCCGTCTCGGCTTTTCAAGGCGGGGCATTTGAATATTTGCCCAAACCGTTTGACTTGCCCAAAGCGGTTGAACTCATTCGTCGAGCCTTGGAAGAGAGCCAACGCGAGCAAGCGCAAATTGAGCAACAAGACGCGACGCCTGAAATGCTGGGCCAAGCGCCCGCCATGCAAGACGTGTTTCGTGCCATTGGTCGCTTGAGCCAAAGCAATGTCACGGTCATGATCACTGGCGAGAGCGGCTCAGGCAAAGAGCTGGTCGCCCGTGCCTTGCACAAGCATTCCCCGCGCGGCGATGCGGGCAGCAAAGGACCATTTGTTGCGATCAACACCGCCGCGATTCCCAAAGATTTATTAGAAAGCGAGCTGTTCGGCCACGAGCGCGGCGCTTTCACGGGCGCGCAAACCACGCGCCGCGGTCGCTTTGAGCAAGCCGAGGGCGGCACCTTGTTTCTGGATGAAATTGGCGACATGCCGTTTGACTTGCAGACGCGTTTGCTGCGGGTCCTGAGCGATGGCAATTTCTACCGCGTGGGGGGGCACAGTGCGATCAAAGCCAACGTTCGTGTCATTGCCGCCACGCACCAAGATTTGGAAAAACGAGTCAAGGAAGGGGTGTTCCGCGAGGACTTGTTCCACCGTCTCAATGTGATTCGTCTGCGTTTGCCCGCGTTGCGGGAGCGACGTGAAGATATCCCCGCACTGACGCGCCACTTTTTGCAGCAGAGTGCACAACAATTGGGCGTGGAATCCAAACGTATCGCTGATTCGGCCCAATGGGTGCTCAATGGCTTCACGTTTCCGGGCAACGTGCGCCAGCTCGAAAATATTTGCCATTGGTTGACGGTGATGGCACCTGCGCAAATCATTGAGCCCAAAGATTTGCCGCCTGAAGTACTGGGCGCCTCTGAAGGGCATGACCCTGCCACGCATACGGGGCAAGACACATCGGCCCTCGCCGCCACGCCAACGGTGCATCAGCCCGAGGAGCACCATCCGGTTGAGCTGCTTGCAGCGGCGCCCGTGGTCTTGAATATGCCCGGCGCCGATTGGGAGCAAGGCTTAGAGGCCGAAGCCATGAGCTTGTTGGTGGCTGGACGCACCGATGTGTGGGATGTGTTGGTGAACCGTTTTGAGGCGCGATTGATTCAAACGGCCTTGGTCAACACGCGTGGTCGTCGGATCGAGGCGGCACAAAAGTTGGGCATCGGGCGCAACACCATCACCCGAAAAATTCAGGAACTTGGGCTCGACGACTGAGCCCTGAGGCGTCTTAGCCCAATGTGACCACCACGGGCGTATGGTCGCTGGGGCGTTCGTTTTTGCGCGGCGCTTTGTCGATCACGCAGGCTTGGACCCTCGACTTCAGCGCGTCGCTGACCAAGATATGGTCAATGCGTAAACCGCGGTTGCGGCGGAAGGCAAACTCACGGTAATCCCACCAGCTGTAGCTTTTTTCGGGTTGGTCAAATAAACGGTAGGCATCGTGTGTGCCCAACTCGATCAAGGCTTGGAAGTGGGCCCGCTCTTCGACGGTGCAATGGATGGTGTCTTTCAAACCCACAGGGTCCCACACATCGCGGTCATCCACGGTGATGTTG
>CANGML010000020.1 GCA_947454585.1 Comamonadaceae bacterium | reverse complement strand
TTGTCGGCATTGAGCACGGCAATTTGTCGCTCAATCCAGCCTCCCTCCGTCAATCGTTTGACGCGGCGCAAGCAAGTGGGCGGCGAGATGTGGAGGCGCTCGGCCAAGACCACGTTGCTCAGGGTCGCATCGTGTTGCAAGGCGTCGAGCAGCTTTAAATCAGTCTCATCTAGAGTTTCTTGTTTCATAAAATATTGCTAATTGAAATTAAATTCCAAAATAATTAGAAAATGGAATTTTCAGTCAAATTTAAGAAAAAATAAACAAGTAATTTCTTAAGAGGCTGCTTAATATCTAGGCAACCTAATTCAGGAGTGCTCTTTATGTGTGGCATCGTCGGCGCCGTTTCTACCCGCAACATCGTTCCCATCCTCGTGCAAGGCTTGCAGCGGCTGGAATACCGTGGCTACGACTCCTGCGGTGTTGCGGTGCACTCGGCCAGTTTGGGTGCCAAGCAAGGGGGATTGCAGCGTGCCCGCAGCACGGCGCGCGTGTCTGAGCTGATGGAGCAAGTCAAGGCCGACCACATCGAAGGCGGCACCGGCATTGCGCACACGCGCTGGGCCACGCACGGCGCGCCTGCGGTGCACAACGCGCATCCCCACTTCAGCCACGGCTCGGGTGCTGGCGCAGGTGAATCTAAAGCCGGACGGGTCGCACTCGTGCACAACGGCATCATTGAAAACCACGACGAGCTGCGCGCTGCGCTGCAAGCCAAGGGCTACGAGTTTTTAAGCCAAACCGACACCGAGGTCATCGCCCACTTGGTGGACAGCCTCTACAACGGTGATGTGTTTGAAGCCGTCAAAGCTGCCATCGTGCAACTGCACGGCGCCTACGCCATTGCGGTGTTCCACAAAGACGAGCCGCACCGCGTGATCGGCGCGCGCGCTGGCTCACCGCTCATTTTGGGTGTGGGCAAAGAACACAGCGAAACTTTCCTTGCCAGCGATGCCATGGCCTTGGCGGGTGTGACCGACCAAATCGTCTACCTCGAAGAGGGCGATGTGGTGGACATCCAAATCGGCAAATACTGGGTACAAGACCGTCACCACAAGGCTGTCACACGCGACGTCAAAACCGTGCAAGCGCACAGTGGCGCGGCTGAGTTGGGGCCTTATCGCCATTACATGCAAAAAGAAATCTTCGAGCAGCCCCGCGCCATCGCCGACACGCTCGAAGGTATTGAGGGCATCACCCCTGAGCTGTTTGGCAATGGCGCTTATTCGGTATTCAAAGCGGTGGACAACGTGCTCATCCTGGCCTGCGGCACCAGCTACTACAGCGGTTGCGTGGCCAAGTATTGGATTGAAGCGATTGCCAAAATTCCATGTCAAGTCGAAATTGCCAGCGAGTACCGCTACCGTGAATCGGTGCCCAACCTCAACAGCTTGGTGGTCACTATCAGCCAGTCGGGCGAAACGGCCGATACCTTGGCCGCGCTGCGCCATGCTCAGAGCTTGGGCATGGACAAAACGCTGACCATTTGCAATGTGGCCACCAGCGCCATGGTGCGCGAGTGCCAGCTGTCCTATGTCACCCGCGCAGGTGCTGAGATTGGCGTGGCGTCCACCAAGGCCTTCACCACACAGCTGGCAGGCTTGTTCTTGCTCACCTTGGCCTTGGCACAAACCAAGGGTCGTTTGAGTGATGCAGAAGAGGCCGCGCACATCAAAGCCATGCGGCATTTGCCTGCCGCTTTACAAGCGGTGCTGGCGCTCGAGCCTCAGCTCATCGCCTGGTCACAAGAATTTGCCAGCAAAGAAAACGCCCTGTTCTTAGGCCGAGGCACGCATTACCCCATCGCGCTCGAAGGTGCGTTGAAGCTCAAAGAAGTGACCTACATCCACGCCGAGGCCTATGCGGCTGGCGAACTCAAACACGGCCCACTCGCACTTGTGACCAGTGCCATGCCTGTGGTGACGGTGGCGCCCAACGATGCGCTGCTAGAAAAGCTCAAAAGCAACATGCAAGAAGTGCGCGCCCGCGGCGGCGTGCTGTATGTGCTGGCCGATGGCGACACCAAGATCGAGAGCAGCGAAGGCGTGAACGTCATCCGCATGCCCGAGCACTACGGCGTTCTCTCGCCCATCTTGCACGTCGTGCCCTTGCAGTTGCTGAGCTATCACACCGCGTGTGCGCGCGGGACGGATGTGGACAAGCCGCGTAATTTGGCGAAGTCGGTGACGGTGGAGTAATTACCGCAAAAACCCCGCAAAGAACGCCGACAGTTCCTCAAAGCCATCCAACGGCAACACATGCGCCACATACTGATCGGGGCGAACCACCACCATGCAGCCCTTGTCGCGGTTGATGCCGCGCATGTCGAAGATGTCACCCACGCCTTTGTGGTCCACGCAGAAGGCTTTTTCATGGTCTTGTAAGCCCAACTTACCTGTCTTGGGTTTCAGCAACGAGGGCATGTGCTCGTAAGCGAGTTGCTCAAAGGTTTGCTGGAACACAGCGCGAAAGTCGATCACCGCATCGATGTCTTCGCCGTGGCGGGTGTGCTTGACGATGGGTGACTTGGCATCGGTTTCCAGCCAGTCTGCAAGTCGGTGAATGGCTGAGCCCGCGTGAGAGCCGTCAGCCTTACCCGCGAAGGCGTAGATGCGCCAACGGGCGTCTGCTTGCGCAACGTGGCCCAACTGCATTTGCTTGGCGTCTGACACGCGGACCACGGGTGCTGAGTGAAAGCGGCGACCGATCTCTTCGCCTTTCGCCAGCGCTTGGTGCGCACTGGCGGCAAACAAATAAGACGTGTCGTACTTCACGGCTGTGCCGCCCGTGAATTCCAAGTTCTCTTTGAACTGGCGAATCATGCGCGGCTCTTCGGTGCCATCGCGTTCGGCCTGTGTGGTGGGCTCGGACATCACGCGCGACCATTTGTGGTCGGTTTCCACCAAGCGCTTGGCTTCGGTCAGGCGCTCTTGGGTGTAGCTGCGCAGCAGGCTGGCATCAGCGCGGCCTTGCAGCACGAGGGAGAGTTTCCAGCCCAAGTTGAAGGTGTCTTGCATCGACACGTTCATGCCCTGGCCCGCTTTGGGTGAATGGGTGTGACATGCATCCCCAGCGATGAAGACACGCGGGTCGCGATCAACGCCCTCGGGCACATCGTCAAAGCGGTCAGTGATGCTGTGGCCGATGTCATAGATGGACCACCACACCACTTCTTTCACATCAATGGCGTAAGGCTTGATGATGCGATTCACCGCCGCAATCATGTCGTCTTGGGTGAACTTGCGGTGCGCAGCTTTTTCATCGGGGCGCAGTTTGTCGAGGGCCACGTAGATACGAAACACATAACCGCCTTCGCGCGGCAAGATCAAGAGGTTGCCTTCTTTGGCAGAGGAGATCAAACACTTCTGGCGCACATCGGGGAAATCGGTGTTGGCCAAGATGTCCATCACGCCCCAGGCTTGGTTGGCGGCATCACCGCGCAACTCGCGGCCAATTGCCTTGCGCACGGCCGAATGCGCGCCATCGCAGCCCACCACGTAATTGGCTCGCACCGTTTTGGTTGCACCCCAGTTCAGGCCCGTTGCATCCTTCAGTGTCACCGTGACGGGATGGTCGTCGGTGGTGGGGTCGATGGTTAAGCCCTGCACTTCCCAGCCGTAGTCGGGCGCTAGCCGTGAAGGGGAGTTCTTCATGACGTCTAGGAACAGCTCATGCAGTCGGGCCTGGTTGATCAAAATGTGCGGCATTTCGGAGCTGTCGTCCGCCACGTCTTGCACCCGTCCCACGCGCTTGATGAGGTCTGGGTTCGTGGGGTCGGGCATCCAAAACGCGGTTTGGTTGACCCAGTAGGTTTCGCGCTTGATCTTGTCGGCAAAACCAAAGGCCTGAAACATTTCCATCGAGCGCGTGTTGATGCCATCGGCCTTGCCCTTGATGATGTTGTCGGGCATGCGCTCGGTGATCAGGGTGGTGATCTCTGGGAACTGTGCCAGTTGTGCCGCCAGGCACAAGCCCGCTGGCCCTGTGCCTGCAATCAACACATCGACTTTTTCAGGCAAAGGCTGGTTGGGGTCGCGGTTGCGTCGGTTGGGCGCTGCTTCTTTGATGTCAGGGTTACCACCTCTAAAGCCATTTTTATAAAACTGCATCTCTTGTCTCCCGGAAATTTAAAGCCACCGAATTTGCGATGATTGATTAATGATAACTGTACTTATCATTTGCTGTCAAGATGCTATGTATGATTACTAATTGGTTTCTAAAGGAATAAAGGCATGGCCGTACTCGACATGGCGGGACACTTGATACGCCGCCTTCACCAGCAATCCACCTACCTGTTCGTACAACGTACCCACGCTGCCGGTTATGACTTGACGCCGGTTCAATTCGCCTCGTTAGACGCCATCCACACCCATCCGGGCAAAGACCAAGCGGGCATCGCAGAAATCATTGGCTATGACCGCGCAACGATTGGCGGCGTCATCACGCGCCTAGAAAGCAAAGGCTGGATCAGCCGTGTGGTGAGCGAGCGCGATCGACGCGGGCGCGAGCTCACCTTGACCGCCAAGGGCAAGCGGGTGCTTTTAGCCTTGCAGCCTATCGTGGAGGATTTGCAGAAAGACATCCTTCAACCGCTGAGTGTTACCGAGCGTGAGGGCTTCATCACGCTAGCCCGTCAAGTGGTGTTGCACAGCATGGCCGCAGGACAGGAGAAAGCGTGAACCGCATCGAAGTCCTGTCCTCTCGCGTGCACGGCAAGGGCGTGTTTGCCCTGTGTCACATGGCAGCGGGTGAAGACGTCATTGAATATGTGGGCGAGATCATCTCCATGGCCGAGGCGCAGCGCCGCCACCCGCATGACCCGAGCAACCCAGAGCACACGTTTTATTTCCACATCGACGACACGCGTGTGATTGATGGCTTGTACGGAGGCAACGCCTCGCGCTGGATCAACCATTCCTGCCGCCCCAACTGCGAGCCGGTTGAGGTGGCTGGCCGCATTTTCATCAAGACGCGCCGCCAAGTGTGGCGTGGTGAAGAGCTGACGTTTGATTACGGGTTGGTCAGCGACGAGCCGATGACTGAGGCTTTAAAAACCAGGTACGCCTGCCGCTGTGGCGCTAAAAAGTGCGCGGGTACCATGTTGGCTCTGTAATCTGAGATGACCAACGATATGACGCCAGTGGAAATTCAAGTGCAAGCGCAATGGGACAAAGCCTGCAAAACCTTGGATGAGGAGTTTCAGTTGACGGCCAGCGATTTGCCCTCGATTGACACAGCCAAAGCCTTGTTCATGCAACGGGTCGGACGGCGAGAGATCACGCAAGAGGCCGCCAATGCGCTGATGTACAGCTTGTATTTCTCGGGCTACCTCAGCACCTTGCTCGCGGTGAAACAGCAGACGCCAGATTTTGAGGTGCCCGACTACTTGCACCAACACCCGGTGTTAGAGGCCTCGAACCGATGGGCCCAGTTGGCCAGCGATGGGCATTTGTTGTTGCAGTTGGCGCAACCCATCGTCAAAGATACGCAAGCGCTGTTAGACGCCTTGAACTAAAACAACGATTCAGCGCACCGCTCCATAGGGGCAATACCCTGGTTTGGGCCCCACTTGGGGGTGCAGGCGACAGGTGTTGGGGCGTTTGTCGTACACGGTGCAACGCCGTGTTTGGGCATCGAGGTGGGCGCAGTCGCCGTTGGCACGGCGCGACAGGGTAAAGATGTTGTGCTTGAAATTGAAGCGTTCAATCAACCCCGCTTTTTGTAAACGCTTGGCGATTTGTTTGGGCTCCTCGTGCTCGGCTTCAAACGGGTCCACCAGTTCTAAGCGTACCAAGTCGGCCAATTTGACTTCGACAGGCATGGTGCAGCAGTTGGCGGCGCAGCTGTTGCACAGACCGCTTTTGTAGCGGGTCCAGGTGTCGCAGTTGTCGACATCGACGATAGAGATGTGTGACCTCATGTTTTTTCTGGCAAGGGTGGTAGTTGGTAGGCGAGGACTTTGAGTGAACGCTCGGGCGACACGTCGGCAAACACCGCGGGGTTGGCCACGCGCTGCACAAATTGCAATTCGGGCGCAAGCGCTTGCATCTGGTCTTGCAAAAAAGCCAAGCCCAATTCAGGCGCGTTCAAACACAACAAGGCGTGACCACCGGGGGCCAGCAACTCAGGCAAGCGGCGCATCAGACGCGCGTAGTCTTTGGTGGCCACAAAGCTGCCTTTTTGGTAGCTGGGTGGGTCGACAATGACTAGCTCATAGGGCCCGCTGCGTGTGATCTTGCCCCAGGTTTTAAAAATATCATGGGCCAAAAAACTGGCCCCGGTGCTGAGGCCATTGAGCGGGTGGTTTTGTTGGCCGATGGCCAGCGCGCCGTGGCTCATGTCCACGTTGACCACGCTCTTGGCGCCGGCTTGTAAGGCCACCACTGAGAACGCGCAGGTGTAGGCAAACAAGTTCAGCACTTTGAAGCGCGGCTGTGCGGCGCTGGCTGGGCTGATGTGTTGGCTGATGTGTTCGCGCACCCAACGGCGGCCTTCGGCCATGTCAAGAAACAGGCCGTGGTTTTGGCCTTTGAGTACATGCACACGAAAGCGGGCGCCGCGCTCAGTCACCACATGGGGGTCTGGCACCTCGCCTTGCATCAAACGGGTCTCGAGATGGCCTTCGGCGCGGCATTGAAACACCCAGTTGAGAGGTTCATGCGGGGCAATTTGCGCCCATCGTGCGGCTAAGGCGGAGCCGACAGTCGCCAGCTCGGCCTCGCTGACGGCTTGAAAACTGGTCAATACCCACACGGGGGGGAAAGCGTCCAGCACCCAATGCGCACAGCCCGGGTACAAACCGCCACGTCCATGAAAGATACGTTGTGCATCGGTGGGGTGGTCCATCGTGGCGATGGCTTCAAGAAGAGCTTGCATAGGTGTGAAGTGTAGGCAGTGATGTCTTGGGGACACAGCCACGCAGGGTTCGCGATAGGATCTAGCCCCACTTAAAAATCGGACAGATTCATGACCCCAGCAGAACAAGCCTTGCGCACCGCCGCGCTGGACTACCACCGCTCACCCACCAAGGGCAAGATTCGCGTGGAGCCCAGCCATCCGCTGGACAACCAGCATGATTTGAGCTTGGCGTATTCACCCGGTGTGGCTTATCCCTGCTTGGAAATTGCCAAAGACCCCCAAACCTCTTACGAGTACACCAGCCGTGGCAACTTGGTCGGTGTGATCACCAACGGCACCGCTGTGCTGGGCCTTGGCGACATTGGCGCTCTGGCGGGCAAGCCGGTGATGGAGGGCAAGGGCTGTTTGTTCAAGAAGTTCTCGGGCATCGATGTGTTTGACATCGAACTCGATGAGCACGATGCCGACAAGTTGGTGGACATCATCGCAGCGATGGAGCCGACCTTTGGCGGCATCAACCTCGAAGACATCAAAGCGCCGGAGTGCTTCTACATTGAGCAAAAGCTGCGTGAGCGCATGAACATTCCGGTCTTCCACGATGACCAGCATGGCACGGCCATCATCTCGGCTGCGGCCATGTTGAACGGCCTTGAACTGGCGAACAAAGACATCGCCAACATCAAAGTGGCCGTGTCCGGTGCTGGTGCTGCCGCGTTGGCTTGCTTGGATGTGTTCGTGGGCTTGGGTGTGCGCAAAGCCAATATTTATGTGTGCGACTCCAAAGGCGTGGTGTACCAAGGCCGTCCCGGTGGCTTCGACGACTCCAAAGCCCGCTTTGCACAAACCACCGAGGCACGTACCTTGGCTGATGCCGTGAATGGTGCGGATGTGTTTTTGGGTTGTTCTGCGCCTGGTGTGTTGACGCAAGACATGGTGAAGACCATGGCCGATAAGCCCCTCATCTTGGCCCTGGCCAACCCCGAGCCTGAGATTCGCCCCGAGCTGGCCAAAGCTGTGCGCCCAGATTGCATCATTGCCACAGGCCGCTCGGACTACCCTAACCAAGTGAACAACGTGTTGTGCTTCCCGTATATCTTCCGCGGAGCCCTCGACTGCGGCGCCACCAAAATCACCGAGGCGATGAAGATCGCTTGTGTGCGCGAAATCGCCGACTTGGCCAAGCTCGAAGTGACCGCCGAAGTGCAAGCCGCCTACCCCGGTTTGGACTTGACGTTTGGCGTGGACAACATCATTCCCAAGCCCTTTGACACGCGCCTCATCCAGCGCATCGCGCCTGCGGTGGCGCGTGCGGCTGAGGCTTCCGGTGTGGCCAAACGCCCGATCAAGGACTTTGATGCCTACGCCAACACCTTGACGGCTTGGGTGAAGTAACGCCTTGAGTCGCCTCAAGCTCACCCGCGACAAAATTTACAAAACGGTGGCGCGCCAACTGCATGGCGTGGTGCCGTGTTGGGTCTGCGGCGCGCATGTGGACCATGCTGAGGCGACGCTGGAACACATCCAGCCGCTGAGCGAAGGGGGCAATAGCCACCAGGAAAATTTGGCCATCAGCCATGACCGCTGCAACAACCTGCGGCACGCCAAAGGGAAAACCTGATGCCGCACAAGGCCAAGCATCACGCGTGGTGGGGCATCGTCTTGTTGATGATGGCGGGGATGTGCTTTGCCGCACTCGACACCATCAGCAAGCATGTCACCAGCAGCATCTCGGTATTGATGGCGGTGTGGGGTCGTTATTTTTTTCAGGCGGTGCTCACCACCGCGCTGGTGTTGCCGATCAAAGGTTGGGCTGTTTTAAACACCCATCACCCCCGCCAACACCTCGCCCGCGGGCTGTTGTTGGTCACTGTCACGGCCTTGGTGTTTTCATGTTTGCAGTTCATGCCTGTGGGCGAGTTCACGGCGATTGGCATGACCGTGCCACTGATCGTCACCCTGCTGGCCTCGCGGCTGTTGGGTGAGCATGTGTCTGTGTATCGCGTGTGGTTGGTGTGCGGCGGCTTCATCGGCACACTGACCATCATGCGGCCGAGTGGGCAGGACTTAGGTTGGTCGTTGTTACTTCCCGTGGCATTTGTCGTGCTGAACGCTGCATTTCAGTTGATCACCAGCAAGATGGCGCGTACGGAAGACGCGATGACCACCCAGTTCTACACCACTTGGATAGGGACTGCCGTGGTGTCCTTGCCCTTGGTTTGGTTTTGGCAACCCATCACCGATAGCCAAGTTCTGTTGGAGCTGGTGTTGATGGGGGTGTCTGGTTTTGCCGGGCACTTCTTGCTTATCTTGGCGTTTGAGCGTTCACCTGCCGGCCAATTGATGCCCTATATGTATCTGCAAATTGGCTTTGCCATGCTGGGGGGTTGGCTGGTGTTTGACCATGTGCCCGATCAGGTGTCCCTGCTGGGCATTGGTTTGATCGCGATGTGCGGTGTTGCAAGCGGGGTTTTAAGCGCCTACGAAAAAGTGGGTCAGCGCGAGAAATAACGCTAGCGCTGCAAGGTTCGGTCGAGTTTTTGCACCTCGAAGTGCTGGGCTTGCAGACGCGTGAGGAGTGCCTCATAGGCTTTGGGGCTCACTTGTGGCGTGCGTGACAACACCCACAAATACTCGCGCTTGGCATCGCTCACCGCTGCCAATTGGTAATCGGCATCCAGGTCAATCACCCAGTAGTCGCCCCACACCAAGGGCAACCAACTGAGCCAGGCCGGCGCAAAGCGCACTTGCAACTTAGGCGAGGTGCTGGGGCCAATTTGCTTGGCTTGACCCAAGGCGTCGATAGCGCTGCCATCGGCGGTCAGGCAGCTGTTCAACACTTGCACGGTGCCGTCTGTTTGCGCCAAATACTGCGCGCGCGTGTTGGCCACACACTTGGTTTGAAAGCGGTTGGGGAACTTGGCAATCTCATACCACGTGCCCATGTAGCGCGGCACGTCCAGGGCGGCGATGGGGGTCACCGCGGGTAATGCGGTTTGCGCGGTAACGGGGAGGGCGGCCAACTGCCAGGCGCCGATTGCAAGGCCGATCGTCAACCAAAAACGTTTGCGCAACATGTTGGCCTCTTTCTGGGGTGTTAAAAAACCACTTGCCCACGCAAGCCGTGCAGCACGATTTCAGCAATTTGGATCAACAGCAACAGTGCAATGGGCGACAAGTCCACGCCGCCCATCTGGGGCAGCACGCGACGAATGGGCATGAGCAAGGGCTCGATCAACTGCGCCAAGACATACCGAATCTCAGCGGCCGCATTGAACCAAGACATCAATGCGTAGCCAATCACCATCCACATCAAGCTCGACAGGATCACGCTCAGCATCTCAAAGCCCGCGTTGACAAACAAACCCAGCCAATCAGCGCTGGCGCCTGCCACGATCCACAGCAGCGCGTGTTTGGCCAGCAGCACCGCATAGGCGGCGGCTAGGCTGGCGGTGTCTAGCCGGCCGAGTGCAGGCACATAACGGCGCACGGGCAGCACGATCCAGTTGGTCACGGCAAATACAAAGGGCGCCAGCGGGTTGCCGCCATGCCGAGACAGGCTGATGCCCATCAAGTGCATGTACATCCGCAGCAAACAGGTGCCTGCCACCAAGCCGGCCGCGAAGTGCAGCACTAAAGAGAAAATTTGTAGAAGCATGGCTGGAGTTTAGGCGGGCTCAGGCAAAATTTAAGGATTCACTTGCGATTGTTGTCTATGAAACAAATTCCCACATTGCCTCGGATTATTTTTGCCAGCCGTTGGTTGCAGCTGCCCTTGTATTTGGGCCTCATCGCGGCACAAGGCGTCTATGTGTTTCATTTTTGGGTGGAGTTGGTGCATTTGATTGAGGCTGCGTTTGGCAGCCAAGTCGCACTGGATGCGCTGGTGACCAGCATTGGTTACAAAAACGGCATGACCGCCACGCACCTGAGTGAGTCCATCACCATGTTGGTGGTGCTGGGCCTGATCGATGTGGTGATGATCTCGAACCTGCTCATCATGGTCATCGTCGGTGGTTATGAAACCTTTGTCTCACGCATGTACCTCGAAAACCACCCCGACCAACCCGAGTGGTTGAGCCATGTCAATGCGTCAATTTTGAAGGTCAAGCTGGGCATGGCCATCATCGGCATCTCGTCCATTCACTTGCTCAAGACCTTTATCAACGCCGCCAATTACGACGAAAAGGTGTTGATGTGGCAAACCATCATCCACATCACTTTCTTGCTGAGCGCCTTGGCCATCGCATGGACTGACAAGATCGCACACACCGCCCACGCATCGTCTGCGTCTTCTTCGCACTAAAAAATCACACATCGCCTATGCAAGCCCGTCACCCCATTCACCGCAACGCACTAGTTCTTTTCTCAGGCGGTCAAGATTCCACCACGTGCTTGGCGCATGCGCTCTCGCACTATGAACGCGTGGAGACCTTGGCGTTTGACTACCGCCAACGACATGTGGTGGAGCTCGAAGCTCGGCTGCACGTGCTGGCGCAGGTGCGTGCGCAGTTTGCGCCATGGGGTGACAAGTTGGGCGAGGACCATTTGTTGGACCTCGGCGTGTTGGGGCAGGTGAGTGAAACCTCGCTCACGCGCGACATGGCTTTCAAAATGGAAGAGTCCGGCTTGCCCAACACGTTCGTGCCGGGTCGCAACCTGCTGTTCCTCACACTGGCGGCGGCGTTGGCCTATCGTCGCGGACTAGACGTGATCGTGACGGGTGTGTGTGAAACCGATTTCTCAGGCTACCCCGACTGCCGTGACGACACCATGAAGGCCATGCAAATTGCCTTGTCGCTGGGAATGGACCGCCGCTTGTTGATCGAAACCCCGTTGATGTGGATCGACAAGGCGCAGACCTGGCAGCTGGCCCATGACTTAGGTCAAAAAGCACACGCCCATGGCGGCGATCAACTGGTCGATCTGATCGTGGAGCACACCCATACTTGTTACCTGGGTGACCGTACCCACCGCCACGCGTGGGGCTATGGCTGTGGGACCTGCCCCGCCTGTGATTTGCGTGCCAAAGGCTGGGCGCGCTGGAAAGCTTGAGCCTGGCCGCGCGGCAATTTATTGGGCGACAAGCACGAACTTGGCCCGACTGCCTTCAGGGGCCGGCATGAACTGCCACACCGTGTCGTGGAAGCTGGCCACACCGGGTCGGTGCGCAATCGACACCAGTGCACCGCCTTCCTCGCGCACGAGGGTGAGCAGTTTTTCATAGAGTATTTTTTCAGCCGCCTCATCCAGCGCACTCGTGGCTTCGTCGGCAAAGATCCAACGTGGGCGCTTGAGCAGCACCCGCGCCAAGGCCAAGCGTTGTTGCTCGCCGCCTGAGAGTTGTTGCGTCCAATGGCCTGCGACATCCAGATCGTTCACCAGGTGCGGCAGCAAGGCGTCATAGAGTGCATTTTTTAAGGCTTCGTCGGTGTAGTTCTCAGCACGGTCGGGGTAGGCCAGCGCTTGGCGCAGCGTACCTTCGGGGAAGTACGGGCGCTGCGGCATGAACACACTGCGCTCGGGTAACACCACGGGGCCGTAAGTGATGGGCTCGCCTCGACGGTCGTAAGCAGGCGCGCTCATGTAGGGCCAAATGCCTGCCAATACCCGCAACAAGGTGGATTTGCCACAGCCCGAGGGGCCACGAATCAGCACCGTGTCGCCCGCGGCGGCATTGAGCGAGGTGTCAGCCAGCAGCACCTCGCCATTGGGCAGAGACACAGTGAGCGGCGTGGTGTGCAGGGTGTTGATGCCGGTGTGCGTGACAGCGTCGGGCTCAGCCGCCTCGGGCACTTTGATGGCCAGCATCTGGTCTTGAAAACTCGTCAAACGCAGCGTGGTGGCTTGCCAAGACGCCAACCGGCTGTAGTTGCTGATGAACCAGCTGAGCGACTCTTGCACTTGACCAAATGCCGAGGAGATTTGCATCAGCTCACCCAGCTGAATGGCACCGCTGAAATAGCGTGGCGACGCCACCAACATGGGAAACACCACCGCTGCTTGGCCGTAACCCGAGTTGAACCAGGTGTAGCGCTTTTGCACACGCAGCAAGCGCATGAAGTTGTCCAGCACTTGGCCAAAGCGTTCTTGCAGCGACAGGCGCTCGATAGGGCCGCCACGGTCCAGTGCAATGGCTTCGCTGTACTCGCGCACGCGCATCAGGTGGTGACGAAAGTCGGCCTCTAAGCGCTGTTGTGCAAAGTTGAGCGAGGCCATCGAACGGCCAATGAAGTGGCCGATCAAGCTGCCGGCCAGCGCGTAGGTCAACGCCATCCACACCATGAAGCCGGGGATGTTGTAGGTCTCACCCAACACCTCAAAGCTGAAGCCGCCCGAGAGTGACCACAAGATGCCCACAAAGCTCAGCAGCGTGACCGTGGCATCCAGCAAACCCAGCGACAAGCCCACGGTGTCAGCGGTGAACTGCTGCACGTCTTCTTGAATCCGTTGGTCGGGGTTGTCGGTGCCGTTTTTACTTTGCAACTCAAGCTGATAGAACACATGGCCCTTGAGCCAGCGTTGCAAATAGTCACGCGTCATCCAAGCGCGCCACCGCATTTCCAAGAGTTGCGTGAGGTAGAAGCGGTACACGGCCACGATGATGAAGCAGGTCGCCAGTAGGGCGAACACCCCCAGCTGATGCCAGAACACCTCGGCATCGCGGTTTTGCAGCGCGTCATAGAACACGCGGTTCCAGTCGTTGAGCAACACCATCATGTAGACCATGCCAAGGTTCAAGCCCACGCACGCGGCCAGCAACAAACGGGCGCGCCATTTTTCTTCAGACTGGAAATAGGGGAGCGACAAAGCCCAGACGCGGCTGAGTTGCAAGCGGCTTTTTTGCCAATTGGTCGCCACGTTGTGGGCAACGGTTTTGAATGCGTTCATAGGTTGTCAGACTTCGGTGTTGCGTACGCCACTGGCGACATGCCCTGCGGGCACATGGCGGGCGGCCGATTCGATGTGGCCAGTTTGGTCGTCAAAGAAAAAGTCGGGTTCGAACTCGCGCAAGAACTCGCCTTTCTCTAGGCCGCCTAAGAACATGGCCTCGTCGACTTCAATGTTCCAGTTCATCAGCGTGCGAATGGCGCGCTCGTGGGCCGGTGCGCTGCGTGCGGTGACCAGCGCGGTGCGAATGCGCATATGGGGTGTGCCAGCTTGTTGCAACACCTGCAAGGCGGCCAGCAGCGGCTTGAAGGGGCCAGCTGGTAAGGGTTGCGCCGCATTGGTTTTTTCGTGCTGTTGAAACGCATCCAAGCCTTGGGTTTGGAACACGCGTTCGGCTTCGTCGCTGAACAACACGGCATCACCGTCAAAGGCAATGCGCACCTCGTGCGGGTGGGCCTCCGAAGCATGGGCCGAGTGCGGGTAGACCTGCGCGGCAGGCACCCCCGCATCGAGAGCGGAGCGCACGTCTGACAAATGTGTGGACAAAAACAAGTTGGCGTTGAGGGGCCGCAAATAGCGCCAAGGCGATTGGCCCCGCGTGAAGCTGCCACGCTGAATCGGCAAACCGTAGTGCTGGGCCGAGCGAAACACCCGCATGCCGCTTACCGGGTCGTTGCGCGACAGGATGACCACCTCCACCCGTTGCGCCTCAGCCGTGTT
>CANGML010000019.1 GCA_947454585.1 Comamonadaceae bacterium | reverse complement strand
GTGCCGTAGCTCGGTCCAATGATGTTCACGCGAGGACGCTCGCCCTCTTTGCGCTCTCGCTTGGGCACATGCTTGATACCGTACTGCTGCCACAGCCAGTACATGGCACGGTTGGCACACTGCCATTGGTCTTCGTCGATGGTGCGCGGTAAAAAGCGTTGCAGGTTGGTGCCTTCGGGCGTGACGCCGCCACCAATCATTTCCGCAATCGAACCCGTCACCACCACCGAGGGCAAATCTGGGTTGAGCGTGGCATGCGCCCTGCGCATCGCCCCTTCGGTGCCTTCGCGACCCAACTGTTCTTCGGCCAAACCTGTCACCACAATGGGTAACTCATGCGGTGGCAGCGCATCGGTGTAATGCAGCACCGAAGTCACGGGCAAATTTTCGCAGCCTACCGGGCCGTCAATGACAACTTGCAAGCCTTTGATGGCGGTGAACACATACACCGCTCCCCAATAGCCACCCGCGCGATCATGGTCTAGGACGAGCATCAGATCATGGCCTCCGCTTTACGTTTCTTGGCTTGCTTCTCCAGTTGTCGGCGTGTCTCGGCTTCGAACTCAGGCCTGTTTTGTGGCACGCCGTGCGAAGTCTCCCAAACACCGGCCGCATGACCAGAACCTGCATCACCAAAGAAGGCTTTCATTTCATCAAAGCGTGACTTGTTGGCAATCGCACCATTGATCACTTGGGCGAGTGAACCGGCGCCGGCGGGCCCCATCAAGGGCCGCGCAGAAATCAGATTGGTGAAGTACAGGCTTGGAATGCTGAGCTCTTTGGCGGCTTGCACCACTGGGGTGGTCCCAATCGCCAAATCAGGCTGCCATTCATGGATGGCCGCTAAATCTTGTTCCAGGGATGCGCGGTACTGAACATGCACACCGCGGGCTTGCAACCACTCACAGTCGGGGGCGCTCCAGGGCGTCTTCGGGCAAGCTGTGCCCACGTAGCGCAGGTCAGCACCACTCTCCACCAGTAAACGCGCCACCAACAACTCAGAGCCTTCATAGCCACTGAGGGTGATACGACCTTTGATAGGTGACTTGGCCAAACCACCTTTGATGGCTGGCAGCATGATGTTTTTCACCATGTCAATTTGCGCTTGCGGCACATTGGCGGCATTGCCAATGGCTTGCAACCAGGCCTCTGTGCCATCGTGACCCACGGGGGCTGAACCCACAATGGGACGGCCCGCCGCTTCAAACTCGCGAATGCTGGCCGTGTAAAAAGGATGGATTGCGGCAACCGCCGCACAGTCGAGCGCGGCGTACAGCTCTCGCCACTCACGTGTGGGCACCACAGGGCCTGCTGCAAGCCCCATGGGCTCCAACATGCGCCCGATGATGATGGGGTCGGCGGGGAACATTTCACCCACCATGGTGATGGTGGGTTTGTCCGAACGACCGGTACGCGGTGCTTGAACGGGACCTGCCAAAATTTCTTCGCGTGCGTACTTCAGCATCGCCCCTGCCAACACATCTTTGGCTTCTGCATGCGTAGGCACGCCAAAACCTGGCACATCGATGCCAATGATGCGAACGCCGTTGATCTCTTTGGGCAGCAACTGCAAGGGCACGCCACTGGCCGTCGGCACACACAAATTGATGATCACGATGGCGTCGTATTTCTCGGGATCGGCTTGGTCGTAAACCGACTCACGGATGTCTTCAAACAACTTGCCCGTGACCAAGGACTCTGAGTTGAATGGCACATAGCCCACACTGCGCCTAGCGCCATAGAAGTGGGAGGTGAAGGTCAAGCCGTACACGCAGCACGCAGAGCCCGACAAAATGGTGGCGGTGCGTCGCATGCGCAGACCCACGCGCAGAGAGCCAAACGCCGGACACATGCTCTGAGGTTGGTCATGCGGCCCTGCTTGGGGGTCCACCGGATAGTCCTTGGCATATTGCGCCAACACCTCTGACTTGCCCGACGCCTTGGCCGCCGCCAACATTTTTTCACCGCCCGCATGACAGCCCATGCCATCACCCTCGATCGCGGTGCTCATGCCCTGGGGCGCTTTGTCAGTCGCAGGAATGATAGGAATGGTTTTGGTCATGATGGGCTACTTGCTGGGTTCTCAGACTTCGTCGTAAACCACTTCAAGCGTCGGCTTGCTGGTGTCTGTTTTGCCGCACATGTCAAATTGGGTGGCGGGCTCCAGCACCACATCGCGGCCCACTGCGGAGGCAGAGAACAAGCCCAGCAACTGGTCTTGCGTCATGGGGTTGGGGCGAATCGGCACCGATGTGGCGACGTTTTCTGCCAGCTCGGCAAACATGGGGCCCCACACCGAATCTGGGCGACCAATGATTTCGTAGCTCGCGCTCTTTCTGCGAATGTCTTCATTGGCGGGGATGGTGGACAAGACAGGAATGCCCACCTTGGTCGCAAAATTTGCCGCCTCGCCGGTGCCATCGTCGCGGTTGATCACCATGCCAGCGACGCCGACGTTGCCGCCCAGCTTGCGGAAATATTCAACCGCTGAGCAAACGTTGTTGGCCACATACAGGGACTGCAAATCGTTGCTGGCCACCACAATCACTTTTTGACACATGTCTCGGGCGATGGGGAGTCCAAAGCCGCCGCACACCACGTCGCCTAAGAAGTCGAGCAAGACGTAGTCAAAGCCCCACTCATGGAAACCTAGTTTTTCCAGCAACTCAAAGCCGTGGATGATGCCGCGTCCACCGCAACCGCGGCCAACCTCTGGCCCACCCAACTCCATGGCATACACGCCATCGCGCTTGAAGCAAACGTCACCGATGGAGACCGCTTCGCCGGCCAATTTTTTCTTGGACGAGGTCTCAATGATGGTGGGACATGCACGACCACCAAACAACAAACTCGTGGTGTCACTTTTCGGGTCGCAGCCAATCAGCAACACTTTTTTGCCTTGCTGCGCCATCATGTAACTGAGGTTGGCCAACGTGAAACTTTTACCAATGCCACCCTTGCCATAAATGGCGATGATTTGCGTTTCTTTGGTGACCTCTTGCGCACTGACAGCCTGCGTCGGCAGAGCCGCCTCTTGGCGCAGACGATCCACAAATTGGATCGTTTGTTCGTTGGATGCAGTTTGATTTTTCATGCGTGAGCGCTCCAGTCCAGAACCATCTTGAGACAAGACACATCACCAAACGCTGTGGCATAGGCAGCGTTGGCAGAATGAAAGGCTTGCACATGCGTGACCAAGCCTTTGAGTGAGAGTTGCCCGTTGTTGACCAGTTGATTCACCGCCAACAAATCACTGCGTTTCCATTCGGCGGCGACGCGAATTCGCGCCTCCCGATTGAAGGCACTTGGGTATGAAAACTGAAGGCCGTCTTTGTAAAAACCTGCCAACACAAGTTCGCCACCAGGACGAAGGCGTTGGATCCACAGGTCCAAATCACAGGCGTCACCATTCACGTCATAAATCGCTTGGTAGTCTGTGCGGGGATCGTCCTCGGGACGAATCACTGAGTAGCCTTGAGCACCTTGCGCAACTTGCGCTTGCGTCTCCCACACCGTGGGGGCGGGGTAGCCAGCGGCAATGGTGAGACGCGCCAGTAGTCGACCCATCACGCCATGACCGATGATCAGATCAGGGGGCGTGAATGGCGCATGTGTGCCACCCCCTGACACGGCGTGGTACGCCGTGGCGGCAAGTGCCAGCAACACGGCATCGACACCCAGTTGATCCGACACCGGCAACACCAACTGGTCAGACACCACCAAACGGGAGGCAGCACCGCCATGCATACTTTTCACGCCGGAGAAGCAATTGGCGCCCGGCACGAACACCCTGTCACCTTCTTTGACTTGGGAGCCTTGATGCGCCTTGACCACTTGTCCAAAACTTTCGAAACCTGGCACCAAGGGATAGTCCATCCCTGGGGCAGTTGACAGACTGCCATCCCACAGCATGCGTTCAGCGCCGGTACTGATACCGCTGTACTGCACAGCCACTTCCAATTGACCGGCTTTGACTTCTGGCAGCTCTAGCGCCTGCAAAGACAACTGCTTGGGTCTATCAAAAACAACGGCTGTAGATTTCATGACTGTATTTTTAACCTTACATTGACATGCGTCAAGCTTGATTTACACTTTATTTCGCAAACTAGGGCAAACACTGATGCTTGCGGCCCAAAATAATTTGGGCATGGATGGGCATGCGGTTGGGCACCTGCTCAATGTTGCTAAAACCTGCACGGCCCATCATCTGCATCAACTCTTCAGGAGTCCTCAGACGACCTGCCCCCATGGCCAGCAAATAAAAATGAAAGTAGGTATCGGTTTGCGTCGCCACATCGCCCCCGCGAGAGGGGCTTTGCGCCATAGGCTCAGCCAACAGCAAAGTGCCGCCCACGGGCAATGCGTCATGTATTTTTTGAAGCAGCTGTTGAACCACCTCATCGGGGTGGTCGTGCGCCACACGAACCAAGGTGACCAAATCAGCCCCTTGGGGTAAGGCGTCATGCAAGAAATTACCGGGGCATGCCGTCATTCGATCGAGCAAACCTTTGCTTTGAAAATTGGCTTTGGCCAACTCAAGCACAGGCGGTAAATCAAACAATTTCAATTGCAAATGCTTGGCATGCAAGGCCAACTCACTGGCAAAACGCCCCTTACCTGCACCGACATCCAACACGCAGCGGTGATCGTCAAAATAGTAGGCGCTCAGAATTTCTTGGACGACAAACCCTTGCGAAGAGGCCATCAAATCCGAGTAGCGACTGAACTTCTCTTGGGCCGCACGATCAGCCGCTTGCTCGTCATGTGCGTAGGGCCAATAGTCGGCCATGCCACCACGCCACGCGTTGTTTAAAAACGCCAGGGGGTCTTGTATGTCTTGGTAGAGCAAATGGTTGTGCTCCACCATCGCACCAATACCTGGATGCATCGCCATCGGCACACCCAAAGCCCCCAAACCAAATCTCTCGTGGCTGCGATGCTCCAACAGACCCAAAGAAACCGCCGACAGCAGCAAACGCTGCAAGGCGGGCTCTGGCAAGTTTGTTTGCGCAGAAATTTGCGACAGGTCAAGCGGCCGTTGGTAGAGCATCTTGAACAGGTCCAAACGGACACAACCGAGCAGGACTTGCGAGTAAACGAAGCCCGACATCAGGTCGAAAATTTGCTGTGTCCGACGTTTGGTGATCCAGCGCGTGAAGGGATTGCTCAAGGACCATTGGTACAACTTTGGGCTGGCATAGAGGCGCTCCAACCACTGCAGCAACTGGTTGTGCCAGGAATTGACCTTCATCAGCGCATGGGGGGAACTCGCGACGTTCATAGGGTGACTCATTGAATGATTTGCTGTTGGCGTGGCGCACGCAGTCGTGGCGTCTTTGTCTTGGGTGACTTGACGCTGGCAACGCGGTTGCGGTAGTCGTCACACATCGATTTGGGCACCAAGCGTTGGGACTCCAGCAGGACCAACTGCATCAGCATCGCTCTGCATGCACAGTCTGGAATGGCATGGCCCGCTTGCTCAATGAGGGAATCGAAATGCTGGATCGCCCCCTCTAAACCCATCGCTTGGGCGGAGCTGGGACGCTCATTCAGTTTGTCTTGGCCCACGGGTTTGCCCAACATGGCAATGTCGCCCAGCACGTCACGAATGTCATCGGCGACTTGGTACGCCTCGCCCAAGAAAGCGCCCAAGGCAGCCCAAGGCTTTGGCGATTGGCCACTGGCGATGGCGCCAGCACACGTGGCCGAAACAAACAAGGCCCCTGTTTTTGATCGCTGGTAGTGCGCCAAATCTGCAGCGGTTTCGCACTCCCAAGCCTGGCCCGCCACAATGCCATTGGGTAAACCCACGCCTTGTGACAGGTTGTCCATGAGTGCCATCGCTCGCTTGGGGTGATGACGGCCCGCGTTGATCAACACTTGGTAAGCCATGACGATCAAGCCATCACCGGCCAACAAAGCCAAGGGCTCGCTGAAAGCTTTATGAACCGTGGGCACGCCCCTGCGGAAATCGGCGTTGTCAAACGCCGGCATGTCGTCATGCACCAAGGACGCACAGTGCATCAATTCCAGGGCGACAGCTGCTGCATTGGTCAGTTCAGGTGCATCGTCTCCACACGCCGTGGCCACGGCCAAACAGAGTTGCGGGCGAATTCTGGCGCCCCCTGAAAACACCGCGTGATGCATCGCTGCCTGCAATCGAGGGGGCGCACCCAAGCCGGTGGAGGCTTCAAAATTTGATTTGAGCGCCGCTTCGGCACGCATTAATAGACTCATAACGCCCCCTTTTCAGGAATTAGTCAAGATGCAATGACACCTCGAGTTGTAAATATAGCATTACATATGCTATTGTCAATGCATATTGACACTTCCTTTGGATTCGGTTTGTCAGACTTGTGGGAGAAACCTATGAATGAGCCACTACCCATGCATTTGCCTGTCAACGACGCACAGCGCCTCTTGCTACATCACGAGATTCACACCCGCCCCTCAGCGACTTTTAAATTGCCTGCCTTGGTGGTTTATGTGGCGGTCCTGAATTCAAACGTGTCAACTGCTGAAGAGTTCGAACACCTCCAACGATTGCCACAAACCCAATCCTTGGAACTCGAGCAGATGAAGGGGAATTTTTTACAACTTCAATGCAACGACTACAAGGTGATCTGGGAAAGGCATTCAGAGTTCACCCGTTACACCATTGTTCAACCCCTGCCCGCCCATGCCCTATGGGGAAGCGAGCTGCCAGAGCTGGGCGAACATGCGGCAACAGGCAGCGAATGGCTCAAGCGCATCCCTGGAAAAACCATCACCGCCATTCACTTGGGAATCTTGAATGAAGGCGTCGACGATCCGGATGCGTTTTACAAAGGCAAGCAATGGCTGGGAAGCGGCACGCTGATTGGTTCAAAAATGGGCCGGACCGCTGGCAGCGAATCGCACTCCCAACTGATGACCAACTTGCAAATTGGGCCGAATGGGTTCGAGCGAATCTTGGTACTCACGGCTTCTGAAACGTCCGAAAATCGTGCAGGACGCATTGCACAACGACTGCTGGAATTAGAGACTTACCGCATCATGTCTTTGCTGAGCTTGCCTGTGGCCAAACAACTGGCCGTCAAGCTCAGGGATACCGAGGTGAAGTTGGTAGAAATTACCAATCGACTTGAAAAACAAGATGACAGTGATGAAGTCTTGATGAATGACTTGGCCACGTTGGCGGCGCAAGTTGAAAGCATCACGGCCGAGCACAGTTACCGCTTCTCAGCGACCTTGGCATATGACGCGATAGTTCGCGAACGCATATCCGAAATGCGCGAACAGCCTCTGTCTGGCATGCAAACCGTGGGGGAGTTCATGCAAAGGCGTCTAGCGCCCGCTATTGCCACGGTCAAAGCCACCTCTGTCAGATTGTCAGCCTTGGCCGAACGGATAGGCAGAGCCAGTGCACTGCTACGAACGCGGGTCGAAATCGCCGCCGAAGCGCACAACCGTCAACTGTTAGAAAAACTCACGCGCGGGCAAGAACTGCAACTCAAACTTCAAGCCACCGTGGAAGGCTTGTCCATTGCCGCGATTACTTACTATGTAGTCAGCCTCGCGTTGTTTGTAGGTAAAGCCATGAAATCCTATGGGCTAAACATCAATCCGGAATTGCTGGCTGGGTTTTGCACCCCAGTGGTGCTGTTCTTTTCCTGGCGAACGATTCAACACATCCATTTGCGGCTAAAAGAAACATGAAGTGTGTCGCAGTGTGAAGCGCTCGATGCGTTTCACCGCTTCAGTGTTGACTTTAAAAATTCTGCCACGTGCGCCAAGCCCAGCTCGGCTTGCTCCTCCTGAAGCAAGTGGCCTAAATTGGGCAACAGCACGGTCTTCGAAGAAGACAACACGTTGGCATAGCTTTGCGCGTTGCTGCTGGGAATCATGCGATCTTTCTCACCCCAAATGAGCAAGGTCGGCGCGGTTATTTTTTTTAAGCGCGGCACAGGGTCTGTATAAATCGTTTGGTCCGAGCGCTCCAAAATGGCAGCGCGAACACCAGGGGCCCGCAACATGTCGTAATAACGGTCGACCAAACTGTCGCTCAATGCGCTGGCATCAAAAAATGCGGGCTCAATGGATTTGCGCACCAAGTACTTGGGCAAACAAAATTTGATCACCCCCATGACAGCAGGCAATTGATAGGGCTTGGTGCCGATGTCTTTGGTTTCAGGAAAACCATCGGGCGCCATCAACACCAAAGCCTTCACACGATCTGGCTCAGCAGCGGCAAGACCCCATGCCATTTTCCCCCCCATGGAGTGTCCAATGATTGAAAAACTCGACAACCCCAGCTTGTCAACAAAATGCGTCAAGATGGCCAGATCGCCGCTCTCTGAGTAATCATGGAGCGGGTTAGGACCTGTCAGACCAAACCCAGGCAAATCCAGTCTGATGACCCTGTACTGCGTGTCTAACTGAGCGGCCCAAAAATCCCACGTTTGCAAGCTTGAACCGAACCCATGCAACAGCAAAAGAACCGGCGCATCTTTAGGCCCTGTATCTTTGTAATGCACATTCAGTCCATCCACCATGACCACATCGTCAGAAGAAGCGCCGTAGCGCGTCCTGAGCTCGGACAGCGCGAGGTCCGGTGCCCACACGCTGGAGAGCAACCCGATCGATAAAAAAGCACTCATCAACATAACGCCACCAAGATCAAGAAATTTAGTCATGCACTGAAGGATCTGCAAAAAAGATGTCCTCTTTTAATTATGCATTCCCCCCTGTCATCGGCTTTGACAGGCTTCTTTGATTTAAGTGAGAATCCACGGCATGAAAGCCAAAGCCATCGTTTTTGAAGCCCCGCAATCCTTAAGTGTCCGCGAGCTCGAACTCGCGCCCATGGGGCCAGGTGACATCGACGTGGCGGTCTCTTTTAGTGGCATCAGCACCGGGACCGAGCGGTTGTTATGGGAAGGCACCATGCCCCCCTTCCCTGGCTTGTCTTACCCCTTGGTGCCTGGTTATGAAACAGTCGGAACCATTGTTGACAGAGGCGCAGAAGTATCAGGTTTGAACAAAGGCGATCAGGTCTTTTTGCCGGGCTCCTATGCCTTTCAAGGCGTTCAAAATATTTTTGGCGGATCAGGTTCTCGACTGGTGGTGCCGCATGACCGCGCGGTCAAGCTTGATCCCTCCTTGGGCAACAAAGGCGTGTTGTTGGCCTTGGCCGCAACGGCGCACCATGTTTTTACGGTGGGTCGTGAGGGCGCAAGCCAGGTCTACCCTGACCTGATCATTGGTCACGGCATCATGGGCCGACTTTTGGCACGCTTGGTGGTGGCGGCTGGCAAGCCAGCGCCTGTGGTTTGGGAAACACAAACGCTTCGACAGGCAGGTGCTTTGGGGTATGACGTCATCCACCCCGATCAAGACACACGCAAAGATTACCGCTGCATTTGCGATGTCAGTGGTGATGCGGGAATTTTGAATCACGCCATTCCCAAAATGGCCCCCGGGGGTGAGGTGGTGCTCGCCGGCTTTTACAAACAAGACCTGTCTTTTGCCTATGCCCCGGCCTTCATGCGAGAAGCCACCATTCGTGTCGCTGCGCAATGGAAAAAACATGATCTCGATGCAGTCGCCGCCATGTTCCATGACGGGCGTTTGCCGCTCGAGGGCCTCATCACCCACACTGAAAAAGCAGAACGCGCCCAGCAGGCCTATGACGTCGCTTTTGGTGACCCGCAATGCTTGAAGATGGTGATCGATTGGCGCGATTGAAGCGCCGACCTCTGTGCCGTGAATAAAAAAGTCTCAGCCGCGCTGCTGCTGTTTTTAACGCCTGTTGTCATGCTGTCGCATGTCAGCTGGTCGGACACTGAAAACGGCTTGTTATTCAACGTAGATGGCAGAGATGTTGATATCGCCGGGATCGTGAAAGACAAATGGCGGGTGAGCCAAAAAAAGTGCCATGCGGTCAAGGAGCTAGACAGCACGGATCCCCAATTCCAGACCATCAAAACCCTGGTGCAGGCCTACAGTCCGCCCCACTCCGCGGCCATCCGTACGATGTATGCATGGCGATCAGGCAGCTGGGCCGTTGCGGAAGTTGAGTTTGAAAGTCTGCTCCCTGCGGTAGTCCCGATCAAAACCCTAGACACCCATGCCGCCGTTGTGGGAGAGGCGATCTGGAGTGGCATGACCCTGCCTTGGAAAGCGGGCCCATTCATCAGGGCTTACATCGCCCATAAATCCGATGACCTACCTGAAGCTTTGCTGGCGTGTTTTGAATTGCAAACGGTGTCCTTCAAGTGATCCGCCACAAGCGCATCAAAGGTCTTTGATTTGACAGACAATTCTTTCAATCCCACTCCCGTTGGTTCTCTCATGACACACCGCCTCTTCGCTACTCTGTCGCGCAAACTTCTCCTCACCGCATTGGTTGGACTCGCTGCACCACACGCCTGGGCGGGAAAAACCTTGGATGCGGTGAAGCAACGCGGTCAACTGGTGTGCGGTGTCAACACCGGTTTGGCCGGCTTCAGTGCCGCCGATAGCCAAGGCAAGTGGACCGGCATGGATGTTGACATCTGCCGTGCGATCGCCGCCGCGACCTTGGGCGATGCCAACAAAGTGCGTTTCGTCCCCTTGTCTGCACCTCAGCGATTCACCGCTTTGCAATCGGGCGAGGTCGATGTGCTGTCGCGCAACACCACCTTCACGCTGACCCGCGATGCCTCGATGGGCCTGCACCAAACTGCGGTGACTTTTTATGATGGTCAGGCTTTCATGGTACCCACCAAAAGCAACATCAAAAGCGCCAAGCAACTCAAAGGCGCCACCGTGTGTGTGCAGTCCGGCACGACCACTGAAAAGAACCTGACAGACTTTTCGCGCGCCAACAAACTCGATCTCAAACCGGTGGTGTTTGAAAAGTTTGATGCCGCCAATGCCGCCTATTTTGCGGGCCGCTGCAAGGCCTACACCACGGACGGCTCAGGCTTGGCGTCTATCCGCGCCAAAGAAGCCAAGAGCCCCAAAGAGCACCTCATCTTGCCCGAGATGATCTCGAAAGAGCCCTTGGGCCCGATGGTCCGTCGGGGGGATGACGAGTGGCTGGCGATTGTGAAATGGACCGTGTATGGCTTGGTTGAAGCCGAGGAAGTAGGGATCACTGCCGCCAACCTTGAGAGTTTGAAAGCAGACAGCACCGACCCCGTTGTTTTGCGCTTGCTGGGCAAATCCGACGACACGGGCAAACTGCTGGGCTTGGACCGAGAGTGGTTAAGCCGTGCGATCGCTGCGGTCGGTAACTACGGTGAAATTTTTGAACATCACTTGGGTGAAAAAACGCCGCTCGGCTTGAAGCGCGGACTCAACGCGCCATGGAACAAGGGTGGCTTGCAATACGCCATCCCCATTCGTTAATTCCTGCGGTCAGCGCCCACCCCATGAACTGGAACAGCCGCCGCACACGTGGCCTGATCTACCAAGCCTTGCTCATCGTCGGGCTGTTGGCTGTGCTGGCTTGGTTGCTGACGAACACGCTCAGCAATATGCAAGCGCGTGGCATCCGCAGTGGGTTTGACTTTTTAGGGGACAACGCCGGCTTTGACATCGGTGAATCCTTGATCGCTTATGACGCCACTCAGGCTTACTGGAAGGCCTTGGTGGTGGGCTTGCTCAACACGCTGCGCGTGTCACTGCTGGGGATCGTGGGCTGCACCCTCCTGGGGACGATCATTGGCATCGGCCGCTTGTCTCACAATGCCCTGGCGCGTGGCCTGTGCGATGCCTACACCGAGTTGTTTCGCAACATTCCCTTGCTGCTGCAATTGTTCATGTGGTACGTGCTGCTGGTGGAGTGGATGCCCGACAGCGAGACGCCACTGCATTGGGCAGACCTCGCGTTCTTGAGTAAAAGTGGTCTGACCCTGCCCTGGTTCACGTCAAGCGATGGCGTCTGGCGCTGGGATATGCCACTTTGGCAAAACGGCAACATCACAGGCGGTGCCAGCTTGAGCCCAGAGTTTGTGGCGCTGACCTGGGGCTTGACGCTGTACACCGCCGCCTTCGTGGCCGAAGTGGTTCGTGCCGGCTTGTTGTCGGTGCCACGCGGCCAAACGGAGGCGGCCCAAGCCATCGGGCTATCGCCCGCCCTGACCTTGCGCTTGGTGGTGCTGCCGCAGGCGATGCGCTTGATCGTCCCGCCGATGACCAACCAGTACCTCAACTTGATCAAAAACTCTTCGCTCGCCGTGGCCATTGGCTACCCTGATTTGGTCAACATCTCCAACACCGCGCTGAATCAAACCGGCCGTGCGGTGGAATGCATGGCCTTGGTCATGGTGATTTACCTCTCGCTGTCGCTGCTCACGGCCGCGGCGATGAACGCCTACAACCAACGTGTTGCCACGAGGATGCGTTGATGTCTGCCATCGCTGAGCTGATCCCGCCAAGAACACCCCCCCCACCGGCCAACCGGATCAGGTCGTGGTGTCAACAGAATTTGTGGCGCACGCCGATGAACGCTGTGCTGACTGTTGTTTTACTGGCCTTGCTCTTTGACGGAGCGCCGGTCTTGTGGGACTGGGCCATCTGGCACGCTGTGTTCCGCCCTGACGCGGACGCCTGTCAAGCGCTACGCAGCACCGGTGCCTGCTGGGGCGTGGTGGCAGAAAAGTACCGCGTGATCTTGTGGGGCCGTTACCCGTTTGAAGCGCAATGGCGCCCCCTGTTGGCCACAGCGGTCTTGCTACTGGCCATCGTGGTGAGCTGTGTGCCCGCTTTCTGGCATCGCCGCTTGGTATGGGCTTGGGGGGTCACGGGGCTGCTGTTCATGGGGCTGATGGGCGGCGGCCATGTGCTGGGCGTGCCCACGGGGCTCATGCCCGTGCCTAGCGACCAATGGGGCGGCTTGCCCCTCACCCTGATGCTGGCCACGCTGTCGATTGGCCTGGCTTTTCCGCTGGCTGTCTTGGTGGCACTGGGACGACAAAGTCACCTGCCCGCGGTGCGCAGCCTGTGCATCGTGTACATCGAGGTGGTGCGTGGTGTGCCCTTGATCACGGTGTTGTTCATGGCGAGTTTCATGATCCCGCTGCTCTTACCTACCGGCACCTCGCCCGATGTGCTGCTGCGTGTGTTGATCGGCATCACCCTGTTCTCAGCCGCCTACTTGGCGGAAATCGTGAGGGGGGGCCTGCAAGCGCTGCCCAAAGGGCAGTTAGAGGCCGCCGCGTCATTAGGCTTGGGGTATTGGCACACCCAAGGCTTGGTGGTGTTGCCCCAAGCGCTGACCCATGTGATTCCTGGCATCGTGAACAACTTCATTGCGGTGTTCAAAGACACCTCACTGGTCACCATCGTCAGCCTGTATGAGCTGTCAGGCGCTTTGGGTTTGGCTATCCAAGGGGACCCCAACTGGCGGCCGTTCAAAGTCGAAGGCTACTTGTTCATCGCCTTGATTTACTTTGTGTTTTGCTTCAGCTTGTCGCGCTACAGCCTGTGGGTTGAACGCCGCGTTGCCCACCGATGACCCAGAGGATTTTTCTGTGACAACTCCCATCGTCCGATTCGATTGCGTCAACAAGTGGTTTGGCGAACACCATGTGTTGCGTGACATCACCCTAGACATCCAGCGTGGCGAACGCGTGGTCATCTGTGGCCCCTCGGGCTCGGGCAAGTCCACCTTGTTGCGCTGTATCAACCGCCTAGAAGCGCACCAGCAAGGACGAATCGAGGTCGGAGGCATTGCGCTGCGCGATGACATCCAAGCCATTGAGCACGTGCGGCGACAAGTGGGCATGGTGTTTCAGCAATTCAACCTGTTCCCCCATTTGAGCGTGCTCGACAACCTCACCCTCTCCCCTATGTGGGTGGGCAAGGTGCCCGCTGCCACCGCCCGCGCGCAAGCCATGGCGCAACTCGAACGCGTGCACATCGCAGATCAGGCGCACAAGTTTCCCTTGCAACTCTCGGGCGGCCAACAGCAGCGCGTCGCGATTGCCCGCGCGCTGTGCATGGAACCGCAAATTCTGTTGTTTGATGAGCCCACCTCAGCGCTGGATCCAGAAATGGTTCAAGAGGTGTTAGACGTGATGACCACACTCGCGCAACAAGGCACAACCATGGTGTGCGTGACCCACGAGATGGGATTTGCACGTTCGGTGGCAGACCGAATCGTCTTTATGGACGAGGGACAAATCGTGGAGCAAGCGACACCACAGCAATTTTTTGAACAGGCGCAGCATCCGAGGACCCGCGCCTTTGTTCAAAAAATACGCCACGCATGAACAGCACGCACGACTAAGTCGTCAAGGCTTTCTTGACCCGCGATGGCGCCAGCGGGTAGCGGCGAATGCGAACACCGGTTGCGTCAAACACCGCATTTGCAATCGCTGCCGGGAAGCAGACGATGGCAGGCTCACCGGCGCCGCCAATGGGTTTGTCGGGTCGGTTGAGCAACACAATTTCAACTTGACCCGGCAAGTCATCCAAATTGGCGATGCGGTAACTGTTCCAATCCACACTGTTGACGCGGTTCTTGTCGAAATGAACCTCCTCATACAGGGCACGGCTGATGCCTTGCATGATTTGCCCTTCCATCGCGGCGCGCACACCAATAGGGTTGACGATCAAGCCGCAGTCGTTGGCGACCACCAATCGCTTGACCCAAATGCGCCCTGTGTCGCGGTGCACCTGCACCTCGCACGCGACAGCGGCATACGACTGGTAGCCTGCATGCAAGGCAATGCCGCGACCGGTCATGACTTTGGCGCTGGATTTGCGGCCCGCATTGGCCTTGGGTG
>CANGML010000018.1 GCA_947454585.1 Comamonadaceae bacterium | reverse complement strand
GCCACGCCGCGGAACACGCCTGCGGGGAGCTTGCTGCCCCAGCCTGCAGCTTTGGTCACCGCTTCCAAGATGCTGCGGTCACGCTTCGACTTCTCGTTGTTGGGCAGCATGGAGAGACGGAATTCCACCGGGTCTTTGCCAGCGGCGAGGGCCAACTCATCGATGAAACATTCGCGGCCATAGGGGTTTTGCGAGTGACCGACGGAGCGCCAGAAACCCACCGGCACGTTGGTGTTGCGCTGCGCGTAATCGACCAAGGTGTTGGGGATGTCGTAGGGGTGGTCATTGAAACTGGCCACCGCTTGTCCATCGACGCCGTTGTTCAAGGGGAGCTTGAGCAGTGAGGCAAAGATCGAAGGCGCGCTGACACGGATGTGCAGGGCATCAACTTTGCCGTTGGCATCCATGCCCGCTTTGAAGCGCATCAAACTGGCGGGTCGGTACAGGCCGTGTTGGATTTCCTCTTCACGCGTCCACAGCATCTTGACGGGTTTACCCGCCATCGCTTTGGCGATCATGACCGCTTGGCGCGTGAAGTCTTGTGGGCTCTTGCGACCTAAGCCACCGCCGAGTTGCACAGGGTGCACTTTGACGTTGGGTTGCGGCACCCCTGCCGTAGCTGCACTGACGGCCAAGGTGGCTTCTGGGTTTTGGCTGGAAGACCACACCTCGAGTTTGTCGCCTTGCAGCCAAGCGGTGCAGACCATCGGCTCCATCGTGGCGTGGGCCAGATAGGGGGTGAAGTACTCGGCCTCGACCACTTTGGCCGCTTTGCCCATGGCCTCATTGGTATTGCCATCGTTACGAGCGATGGCTAAATTAGGTTGCTCCATGCCAGCCTTGAAGTGCGCCATGATGGCCGCACTGCTCAAGGTGCCGTGCTCGCCCACGTCCCAGTCGACAGACACTTCGCGCAACGCTTCTTTGGCGCGCCACCAGTTGTCCGCAACGACGGCGACGAACTCGCCCATGTTCAAGACCTTGACGATGCCGCGGCGGTTCTCAACCTTGGACGCATCCATGGACTTGACCTTGCCGTTGAACACGGGGCAGGCAGCCACAGCAGCATGCAACATGCCCGGCAATTGGGTGTCGATGCCGTAGCGAATCTTGCCGCGCACGATGTCAGGGATGTCCACACGTGGGATAGGTTTGCCAATCAGCGTCCAGTCTTTGGGGTCTTTGAGCTTGACCTCTTTGGGCGCTTCCAGCTTGGCTGCGGCAGCAGCCAATTGGCCGTAGCTCAGGCTACGCTTGCTGGGGACATGGGTGACTTTGTTCAGCGCGGCTTTGCACTCAGAGACGGGAACGCTCCATTGTTGGGCGGCTGCCGATACCAACATGTCACGCGCGGTGGCCCCTGCTTTACGCAAGTATTCCTGCGAGTTGCGAATGGTCCGACTGCCGACCGACGCCATGTCGCCATAAGCGCGTTTGGTGCGCAGGTTTTCATGGGCCGTGGCGTATTCAACGCGAACCTTTTTCCAATCAGCATCTAACTCTTCGGCAATGATCATGGGCGCAGATGTCATGCTGCCTTGGCCCATTTCGGCACGGGCGTAGCGAATCACAATGGTGTCGTTGGGCTCGATCTCCACCCAGATATTCAGCTGTGGCGTCTCAGCGGCGTTGGCATGCTCTGGGACAAAAAATCCCAAGGACAAGCCCGCAGCGGCGGTACTGGAGACTTTCAGGAAGTTGCGGCGGTCAACGCCAGCGGTCATGTGTGGGGTGCTCATGCGCGGGTCCCTTTCTTGGCAGCAGCGTGAATGGCGGTACGGATACGGGCGTAGGTGCCGCAGCGGCAGATGTTGCTCATGGCCGCATCGATGTCCTCGTCTGTGGGTTTGGGTTTTTTCTTCAGCAGGGCTACGGCTGCCAGCATCTGGCCGCCTTGGCAGTAACCACACTGAGGCACTTGGTGATCAATCCACGCTTGTTGCACGGCGTGCAGTTTGTCTTTGTCAGCCAGTCCCTCGATGGTGATCACTTTTTGACCGTCGGCCGCAGACACGGGGTAAGAGCAAGAGCGCACAGGCTCGCCATTCAACAACACGGTGCAAGCGCCGCATTGCGCCACGCCACAGCCAAATTTAGGCCCTTTGATGTTCAGCTCGTCACGCAAAGCCCAGAGGAGGGGCATTTCGGGTTCGGTGTCGAGTGCGTGATTTTTCCCGTTGACGTTCAGTTTCATGTGCCAAGCTTTCAAGTGGTTGAACCAAGCCTGAACTATGGCGGCAAGCCTGCGGTCATGCAACAGGGAAACACAGGAGAAACGACACAAAAATGGGCGAGTTAGTCCCCTGCGTGACTGGGCAGCGCTAAGGCTTCCCACACCCGATAGGCCGCATACGCATCGTTGGCGGCATAGACCAGTTGCGATTCGCTCAAACGTGGGTTAGCCCAGTTGCTGGTAGCTGCTTTTTTTGACTTTTGAAAACGCTGATGGAAGAGCACCGCCACAGCACCTTTGACGCCCATTTCTTTGCGGTAGCCCTGCGCCTTGAAAATGGTGTTGAGTTCCAAGATGCCTGCAGGCTCGACGCCCAATTTTTGGATGATGCGTTTGCGGTCGTCGCCCAGGCCAAAGCCTGCTTTGACAATCCCTTCTCTGGCCAACAAGTCAGCAGCGATAACGCGGCACTCGGGTTCGTGCAGCTGAAACACCCAAGCGTGCTCGCCTGTGGCCAGCTGCAACACATGCGGACCGTCGGAGGCTTCGCCTACTTTGAACGTGGGCTTGGACTCGGTATCAAAGCCCCATGCGCTTGCGCGGATCAACGCATCGTGTGCCTGCTGCGCTTGCTTGGGCGTACTGACCCAAGTGATGCGGTCTAGCCCCAAACGCTCAAACGGTGGAAGCAGGGCAATGGCGTCTTTGTCTGGGGTGTCGCGGTGAATCGGCATGGCTGGCATCACAGCTTTTGAATGGCCACTTGATAGCCTTTATGAAGCAGGCGGAAGCGGTTGTGAATGCAGGCCAAGAAAGTATCAATGGCCGTGCAAGGCAGCAGGGCCGGATCCTCATATTCTCGCCATCCGTAGTCATCGAAAACCATGACACCCTCAGGCAATAAGAGATCCCACGCATTCACAGCATCGCGCAAACAATCGAGCGCAACATGAGAACCGTCGATATAAACCGCATGAAAGCGCTCCTGTATTCGAGGAACCACAGAGGCTGAATTGCCAATGCATTCAATCACTTTATGTTGCCAGGGTGCCACGTTGGCTCTGAATCGTTGAAGCAAGCCACGGGTCTGCTCGGCCGTGTGCTCCATGCTGCCCTGAAAGGTGTCGACGCAATAGATGCGTGCATCGGGTCGAAGTAGCGCGTTTTGCAGAAGCCAAGTTGTTGAACGACCTTCAAATGAACCGATTTCTAAAAAACGTGCATTGGGCAAATCTTTCAGGCCGGTCATCCAATAATGCCAGTTGGGAATGTTGTGTGAGAAATAGTCCTGACTAAATCCAGCAAGGGGGTGTTGCTGGCTTTTGGCGTATTGCGTTGCCGTGTGCAGACTCTGTCCAAGCACATCTATCAGCGACAGTGTTCTGGCCGGGTAGGTCAGCGCAAGATCCGGAAAGTCTTGAATGGCTCCCTCCATGACGAAGGGGCGAGAGTCAGTGCCGCTGGGAAGTTGGCCTTGGATACAACGCCACTGTGCGTCAGGCACTTCTCCTAGCGAGTAAGTGAAGGCGGCGCGCTGTAGATCGAGCGCGCCGAGGTCGAAATGCATGGAACGAAGGCGTTCGTAATAAGCGATCCAGTGGGCACCTTCACCTTGGCATTTGTTGGATTTCAATTCCAGCGCTTGCGACCCCACAATGACCTTTTTAGCCAGCTGTTCTGCGCTACGAACGGGGTAATGTGCCAAATTAAATTTCAGATCAAATCTGAGGATCGGCCCACCCGTTACTTGGTGAAATGCGTTGTGACAACCCGCGCTCCAATCATAAACACCACAGGCTTGAGCGCTCAAAATCAATTTGCTTTGCCAGGCATGTTCGTGGCTACGAAAGCGAGTCATCTGCCGAAAATAAGCAAGCTCAGGATTCGCAGAGGGGTTGGGTTGAAAAGTTTTCCATGCGACAGCGCCCGCATTTCCTGGTGGGATTTTGACCAACTCCTGCAGAAGTGCTTCTTTGGATGCGATGTCAATCAATTCATCGGCGTCTAAGGGGATTAAAAAATCGACCTGACCTGCGCTGGCGAGTTGAGCGGCCAGCTTCGCCATGACGCGTTCTTGTGGATGTGTGTGGTCATCTGATGTGTGTAAGTGCAAGGGCAGTCCTTCCTTTTGTAGGGACTGCAAAATTTCTGTCGTCGCATCCGTGGACAGGTTGTCAATGACATGCAATTCATCAATGAATTTCAGGTTGTAGCGAATCATCCACTCAATGATGTCGGCTTCATTTCTGACACAGCTGATGCCAATGATGCGTGGTACGCGGGCGTGGTCGTTTTTTGTCATGGGCGTTTGGCCTTTTTGTCAGTTGCCGCTTTGCGCACCGCGCGTTCGGCATCGGCTTGTTTCCCCTCGGCCAACCAAGCGGCAAATTGCGCGGGTGTTTCCAGCGTCACGCGGCCCAGCGCGGCAGTGCGGAAATCGTGAATCACGATGTGCGCGGCTTTGGTCAGGTTGATGCGCCCACCGCTTTGCACCGCCCCGCGATGGCGACCAATCGCTTCGAGCAGGGTTTCGTCGGTGTGGTTGGTTATGTCATCGATGGTGTAGCGCTTGTGCAATTCGTGGGGGTAATGCGCAATCAGGTAATGGAGCAGCTCGAGCGCCACAGTTTCTTCGTCAAACGCGTTCACGCCAATGGCGCCGCTGGCTGCTAAGTTGAAGCCACTTTGCTCGACGATGATGCGCGGCCACAGCACGCCGGGTGTGTCATACAAATAAAAGTCATCGGCCAGTGCAATGCGCTGTTCGGTTTTGGTGATGCCTGCTTCGTCGCCTGTTTTGGCGGCGCGTTTGCCTTTGAGCGTGTTGATGAGGGTGGACTTACCGACGTTGGGGATGCCGCAAATCAGCACCCGCATGGGTTTGGCCATGCCGCCCCGGTTGGGCGCGAGTTGTTGGCAGTTGTCGATCAGCGCTTTGGCTGGCGAGGCCATGCTGGTGTCCAGGCCAATGGCGCGCACGCCGGACATGGCGTTGTAATGGGCCAGCCACAGGGCCGTGCGTTCGGGGTCGGCCAAGTCTTGCTTGCTGAGCACCTTGAGTGCGGGCTTGGTCTTGATGAGCTCGGCCAACATAGGGTTGGCGCTCGAGCCAGGCAAGCGGGCATCGAGCATTTCGATGACCACATCAATCTCTTTGATGCGCTCCCCAATCGCCTTGCGCGTGAGGTGCATGTGTCCGGGGAACCATTGAATTGCCATAGTGTGGATTGTCGTTCAAGGGGCGCGGGTCGCGGCTTGCAGGTGCAGGTTTAGGTGCAGGTGCACGTCATCTGTCAAATCCACAGGTAGTTGCTGCTTGGCTTTCAGATAGTGGTCTGTGAACACATCAAAGTAGGCGCTCAGGGCGTGGGCGGCTTGTGTGTCCTGGGCCAAGTCGAGGCACATGGCGCCGACTTCGGCGGTACACAGATGTGATTCGTGTTGTGCGCGGCGCAGTGTGTAGCGCGAGAGTTGTTCCGGCTGCAGGCTGAGAACGGGAAAGTGTTGCAAATAGGGACTTTTGCGAAACATCTTGCGTGCCTCGTCCCACGTGCCATCGAGCAAGATGAACAGTGGGCGCTTAGTAGGTGTCTCATACTCGTGCGCCACGTCATGCACCACCCGTGCGTCATCGGCAAATACTTGCGGGAACACGACGTAGGGTTGCCATTGCGGGTCGTTCAAGAGCGTGATCAGTGCAGGGTCAGCTTCGGTGCGTGCCCAACCAAAGGCCAAGGTGTCAGGCACCACATCGGCGATCAACCAGCCCGTGTTACTCGGTTTGAGTGGCTCGATATCGGCCATGAGCAAACACAGGCCTGCGCGCGTGGGCACCACCGGACGCAGGGCGCACAAGCAATGGCTAGGCAGCAGGCGGCAGCCTGCGCAGCGCTCGCCCTTGGGGCCGCCGCGCGCAAGAAAGGGTTTGACGCTGCGGGCTAAACGGCTCGCACGCAAACGTGAAACAGCATGAGGAGGGAGGGCAGTCAAGGCGGAGGAAGTCTGTGGGTGGTGCAGACGACGGCGGTTTAGTCGGTCACATTGCACTCGCGACGCAACAGTGCCAGTGCGTTGTGTAACTTGTTGTCGTGGTCACTCTCCAGCGTGACGCGTGCCTCGTCCATGAAGGCTTCCCACACGTCGATGTAATCGCCTTGATGTTCAGCGGGTGCATTGGCTTGGATAAACGCAGTAGCCAGCGCGGGGTTCACACCTGATTTGCGGATTTTGCGAATCAATGTGGCCGCTGTTTTTTCGGTGAGTAGTGTTTTACCTGGGCTGCCCGTGGCCATACACAAGAAAAGGGTGAGCAACGAGCTGTCGTCGCTGTGGCCGCCGGTGGCTTGGGTCCATGCGGCAGAGATGTGGCGGTCAAAGTGATCGACCTCGCTCAAGCCGTCCTCTACCCAAAAGTAGCGGCCAACAAAAGCCGGCGTTTGGTTGAACAGTTTTTGACACGGGAGTTTCGCATCCAAAATTTTGGGCAAGTCGGCTTCGACGCTTTGCCGCACCTGTTCCACCGCCGCGTTGAATTCGGCGGGCAAGTTTTTGGGGCGCGCTAAGTTGATGGCTTTGGTGGCACTGGGTTTGCGCAATGTTGCGATGATTTTTTGAAATGCTAGCCAGTTTGGCATTTCTTTTTGCTTGGTCGCGGCTGTCAATAGCGCGGTGCGAATCACGGCTTCGGCATCGCAACCTGCTTCTTCTAGATCGTCGGCATGCAGGCCCAGTTGATCGGCCATCCAAATGGCGGCATCCATGACGTGCGCCACTTGTTGGCGTTTGGCTAGCTCGGCTTGGTAGTCGGCCAAATTGCACAGCGACCATTTGGCCAGTTGCGGCATGTGTTTGTCGCTGAAGCCGCCCTGTTCATGCATGCCAAAGTGCGTGTTTTGCGGCATCACGATGAGCGCTTTGAGCATGTCCGAGGCTGCCTTCGAACGCGACATGAACGAATGCTCGCGCAAGTGTTCAGCCGCTTTGCGCAAGTCGCCACCGCTTTGAATCTCGAGCGTGAGGCTGACCAGGTTGACGATGCGGTCCTTGGCTTTTTCGAGTTCGGGGCGCAAAAATTCGCTACCAAAGTAACGCGCAATTTGCACCATGCCTTTGGGCGCATCGGTTTGGATGCTTTCTAACTTAGTTGCATCCAACACGCCATGCTGCACACCGAAGGCCAGCGCCTTTTCAAAGAAAGGGCGATCGTCAAAGAGGGCAACCGATTGCGTCATGTTTGGCTAAGGGATCAGATGGCTGACTCTTCGTCAGAGTCGCGGGCCGCGGGCGTGGCTTGTCCGCGGTCGGTGGCGCTGGTCTCGACCTTGCCATCGTCTTCTTCCTCGTCCGCTTCGGACAGGCCCGCGTCGTGGGCGCGAGCTTTGGCGCGCAGTACCAGCAACATTTCGATGAAGAGGTCGGGGATTTTGTGACGCAAGATCCAAGCGAGCTGCATCCAGTCTTGGTCGGCCACTTCGTCTTCTTCGACGCGGGGTTTTACATAGGCAGAACCCAGCAGGGCGCTTTCCGACAGGATGTCACCATCGTCCTCGAGCGTGTCAAAGGTGCCGGTGCGGGCAAAGGCTTCGACACGGCTCCACTTTTCGCTGAAGTAGTCGGCCAGTGCCTCAGCGCCGCCCTCCAAATCGCCAATGGCAGTGAGAAATTCAACTGTGTCTGCGTCCTCGCGGAAGATGATCGAGTTCATCATGCCGCGCAAGTGGGTGCGGGTGAGGTCTTTGTATTGTTTTTCAATCACCACGGCACGGGCAAATTGCTCAGGCGTGACCAGCAGGTTGATGACCGATTCTTTGGAGGTGTCGTATTCGCGAATGACGGCCAAGATGTCTTTGGGGGGCAACTGATCGAGCACCACCATCAGGGCTTGATCGCCCTCGGCATCGGCCAATTCGACCAGTGCAGCCTCTGCGCCCATGATGTCTCCCGCCGCGATGAGGCTCTGCGTCTTGGCGATCAGTGCGATGGCATTGGTTTTGTCGGTCATGGCGGTTCCTTATTCCTTGCTGTCGAAGCCTTGCTCGACCATCCACGCGTTGCCCGCTTCTTCGCGTTCACGGGCTTCGCGCTCCTCGTCGGCTTCGGCTTGGTCACCGCGCTCGACGTTCTCCAAATCTTCATCGGCATCTGCAGCGTTTGGCTGTGCGTTAGCGCGCATAGGCGTGCCGTGCATGTATTCCAGCGCAGCGGCGACGCTCATGAACCATGCGCCTACAGGTTCGGCCAATATTTGGTCAACTATGGGCTGCGCCCAAGGGGCGATGCGCACGCCTTCAGCCAAGCTGTCCCAGCTCAGCAAATCGTCGGCATCGCGGGTGATGAAGTGGTCCATCAACTCGGGCTCGGTGAACTCAAACGCTTGGTGCAACACCACGGCCACCATCTCTGGGTTGAGGTCCATCATTTGCAGCAGAAAGTCCAGCGCTTGGCGTTTTTCAGCCAAACGTTTGTCCAGGATGTAGTGGCCCTCGGAATCGGAATTGAGGTCGTCCAACTCGGCTTGGTAAGCCGAACGCAGTTCTTGAAAGAAGGGGGAAATGCTCATGATGTTTTGATTGCCGGTGCTTTAGGAGCGATTCAGCACTTGCTGAAAGTAACTTTGCCAAATTTCACGTGCGGTCTGTGCCGGGTCGTCCAGCAAATTGCGGCGCCGGTTGTCGTCGTAGGCTTGGCGTTTGTCGGTGTCTGACAGCACATCGTAGGCTTCTTGCACCTCGCGAAAACGCGCTGGGGCTTCGGGGTCACTGTTGCGGTCGGGGTGAAACTGCGAGGCTTTTTGGCGGAATGCTTTCTTGATGTCCGCCAGCGTGGCATCGCTTCTGAGCCCTAAGGCAGCGTAGTGTTCAGACACGTTTTAAAGCGCTTGTTTGAGGCGAATTTCTTCAACCTTGACGGGGCCCATGGGCACGGTCTTGGCGCTGGACATTTCGCGTTTGAAACCCGCCAGCTCATGAAAGCGCATGGCACGGTCGTTGGCAATGGGCACCCAGATGGACACATGGGTGCAGCCTTCTTCTTGCAGGCCTTCGCGCGCGGCATCCCACAGGGCCAGGCCAACGCCTTGACCCCAGCAGGTGGCATCGACGTAGATATCCCAAATCTCGCCCAGCGTGTTGGGTGTGCCTGGGTCACGGGAGCGGTCATAGCCCACAAAGCCTACGATCTTGCCGCCGTCGACAGCCACTTGCACTTGTGGCTCGGCGTATTCAATGGCGTCACGCCAATAGGCGGTGTCTTTTTGTTCAGGCACGGGTAGCGCGGTGCTGCCGGTTTGCATGGTCTTGAAGGCTTCTTTGGCGGTAGCGGCGTAAAGCTCGGCGATTTTGGCGGCGTCGCGCAGCGTGGCGGGACGAACTTCAACAGGGGTCAGGTCGGACATGAAAGGAGAGCAAGTTGGAAAACGGGTAAGACCGCTATTGTCCCAGTAAAACCGAATCGGGCAGCGACTTAGGTAGAGTAGCGCCCTATGCTTATTCTTGCCCCGATGGAGGGCTTGCTCGACTTCGTCCTGCGTGACGTGCTGACCCGCATTGGCGGCGTGGATCGGTGCGTGTCCGAATTCATCCGCGTCACCAACACCTTGCTGCCCGAGCGCACGTTTTTGCGCATCGTGCCCGAGTTGGCCAATGGCGGACGCACCTTCGCGGGTGTCCCTGTTCGGCCGCAGCTGTTGGGGTCGGATCCCCATTGTTTGGCCGACAACGCGGCGCGCTTGGCCAGCATGGGCTGCGAGGGGGTGGACTTGAATTTTGGCTGTCCCGCCAAGCAAGTCAATCGCCACGGCGGGGGCTCGGTGTTGCTGCAAGACCCAGAAGTGCTTTACCAAATTGTGCGTGCTGTGCGGGCTGCTGTGCCGGCGCATCAGGTGGTGTCGGCCAAGATGCGCCTGGGCTTCAACGACGACAGCACGGCTGAGGCCTGTGCTTTGGCGCTGGAGGCGGGCGGTGCCAGTGAAATCGTGGTGCACGCCCGCACCAAGGCTGATGCGTATCGCCCGCCTGCCTATTGGCACCGGATTGCCGACATCAAAGCCAAGGTTAAAACTCCGTTGGTGGCTAACGGCGAAATTTGGAATGTGTCAGACGCGCTCAAGGCCCGCGACGAGTCAGGCTGCTTTGACTTGATGCTGGGGCGGGGTATCGTTACCAACCCGGGTCTGGGCTGGGCCATCCAAGCGCACGACGCTGCCACGCAAGGTTTGCCAGCCCCCGCGATGCAGGTGCGCTGGCAAGACCTGCCGCCGCACTTGAACACCTTCTGGCAAATCGTCTCTGGCCATGTGAGCGAGCGTCATCGTGCAGGGCGCTTGAAGCAATGGCTTAACTTTTTACGCAAACATTACCCAGAGGCTGAAACCGCCTACCTGCATGTGCGCACCTTGACCAACCCCCAACACATCAACGCCTGGTTTGACACCATGCCCACACCCCCATGACCGACAACATCCACGATACCCCTTTCACGCAAGAGCCACGCCTGTGGCAAGGTGAGGGCTGGACCGCCCAGGTCATCAAAAACGAAGACGACGATGGCTGGGCGGTGGCCATGTACAAAGACGGCGAATCTGAGGCCGCGCTGATCGGCCCATGGACCATGGGTCGCGACAAGAAGAACCCCAAACCGCTAGACGGCAATGCCTTCATCACCTTGGTCAAAACGGCCTCAGAGTTTGTGCGTCGCAGCGAGCAGCAGTTGCACGCCACGCTGCACCAGTCTGTCACGGTCAACTCGAACACAGGTCGTGTGACCGTGCTGCTGGACATCGTGCCCGATGACGACAACCCCTACGCCATCCTGCGGGCGCAAGACGAGGGTGGCGACACCTTGGCCGAGGTGCGGGTGGCGGCTGGTTTTAAGCTGAACCGCAACAGCGCGCAGGCTTGGGTCGATGCAGGGTTTGAGAGGCCCGAGGGCGCTCGCGGCTAAGGTGGCATACAAATGATTCATTTGACGCGATTTGCAGTCAGTGCTAGCATTGCTATCACTTAGAAGGAGCTGCCATGAGTACCTTGACCATTCGCAACCTAGAGCCCGCGATCAAAGACAAGCTGCGCATGGCCGCAGCAACGCATGGGCGGTCGATGGAGGAAGAGGTGCGCACCATCTTGCGCAGCGTTTTGTCGCAGCCAGCGTCGCCTCCGATGGGTATGGGGAGCCGCATTCATGCCCGGTTTGCCGCCATCGGTGGTGTGGCCTTAGAAGTGCCTGCGCAAAACTGCGCGCCGCGTGCAGCGAATTTTGAAGCAGAGGATCAAGCGTGATCGTGTTGGACACCAATGTGGTGTCCGAGCTGATGCGCCCCTCCCCCGATGCCGCTGTGCTGACATGGATCAACAGCCAAGCGGCAGATACCTTGTGGCTCAACAGCGTGGTCGTGAGTGAACTGCTTTACGGCATTGCCCGTTTACCCGATGGCAAGCGCAAAGTGGAATTGGCACAAGCGGTGCATGGCATGTTGGCCGAAGACTTTGCACAACGTGTGTTGACGTTCGATTTAGAAGCCGCCGTGGTGTATGCCGATTTGGTGGCTATGCGTGAGCGCCAAGGTCAACCCGTTGATGTAGCAGATGCCCAGATTGCAGCGATATGTGTAGCGCAAGGCGCTACGCTCGCGACACGCAACACCAAACATTTCGATAGTTTGGGTTTGACCCTGGTGAACCCTTGGGGGGCCGCACAATAGGTCCTTGCTTTCGGGCGCCCCTGCTATTTTTAGAAGCGAACCACCGTGCCCACACAAAGTTTTATTCCTGGCAAAGACGCGCCACTCGAATCCACCATCAACACGATGCAAGCCAAGCTGCAGGCGATGGGTTTTCATATCCAAGAAAAGAGCTGGCTCAATCCCGTCGAGGGCATTTGGTCGGTGCACATCCGTGACCGTGATTGCCCCGTGTTGTGTGCCAACGGCAAAGGCGCCACACGCCTGGCCTGCCTGGCCAGTGCGCTGGGTGAGTTTTTTGAGCGTTTGGCCACCAACTATTTTTGGACCCATTTTTATCTAGGCCCCGACACAGCCAATGCACCCTTTGTGCATTACCCCCATGAGCGCTGGTTCGCATTGACCGACGATGGCACGTGGCCCCAAGGACTGCTCAACCCCGCGCTGCATAGGTTTTACAACCCAGAGGGCAACATCGATTGCGCCAACTTGGTCGACTTCAATTCCGGCCATGTGGACCGTGGCATTTGTGCTGTGCCCTATGTGCGTCAACGTGATGGTGAGACGGCCTACATCCCCGTCAACTTGATCGGCAACTTGTATGTGAGCAACGGCATGTCAGCGGGCAACACCGCGCTTGAGGCACGCACGCAGGCGTTGTCGGAGATTTTTGAGCGCCATGTGAAAGCCAAAATCATCAGCGAGGGCATTTGTTTGCCGGATGTGCCCGAAGCAGTGCTCCATCGCTACCCACGTATCGTTGCGGGCATTGTCGCCTTGCGTGCCGCGGGTTTTGGGATTTTGGTGAAAGATGCCTCGCTAGGCGGCAAGTACCCTGTGATGAACGTCACCTTGCTGCATCCTGAGGACCAGGGCTGCTTTGCCAGCTTTGGGGCGCATCCACGTTTTGAGGTGGCGCTCGAACGTGCGCTGACCGAGCTGCTGCAGGGGCGCGCACTGGACACCTTGGGTGGCTTTGCTCCCCCCACCTTTGATTTGGACGAGGCAGCCAGCGCCACCAACCTTGAAATCCATTTTGTAGATTCCAGTGGTGTGATGCATTGGGAATTTTTGGGCGAAATTCCGGACCATGTGTTCGTGGATTGGAACTTCGCCAGCACCACGCCCGAGGACTACGCCTTTTGCATCGAGCGTATCCACGACGAGGGCTTTGATATTTACATCGCTGACTTTGACCACCTAGGTGTCTATGCCTGTCGGGTCTTGGTCCCCGGCATGTCCGAGATTTATCCCGTGGACGATCTTGACTTTGAAAACAACAGCATCGTCAATGAGATGCGCGAAGCCATCCTCAATTTGACGGACCTTGACAACGACGAGTGCAGCGATCTGCTGGCCTCTCTGAATGAATCCAACTTGGCAGACCAACGTCCCGTGGCGGGTTTGGTTGGCATGGCCCCCGACACCGGTAGCTTTTGGGCCGACTTGCGTGTGGGGGAACTTAAAACCTTGTTGGCCTTGGCATGTGGGGATGAGTCCGCCACGGTGGAAGGGTGCGAGTGGATTCGCCACTTTGACCAAATTCCACGGCAGCGCCGCGCGGTCTATGCCTGCATCGAAACCTTGGTGTTGCTCACCGACCGGGGTGACACGGCACCTTATGTGGGCGCGATTCGTCAGCTGTATGGCGCGGGCGTGTTTGAGCAAGCCCATGCGCTGATCATGCAGACCGACCGCTTCATGGGCATTTCAGCGCCCGGTTTGATGATGGATGGCTGCGACATGCAGCATAAGCTGTGGGCCGCTTATGCCAAGGTGCAAGCCCACAAAGCGGCTGCTTTTTAGAGGCCCAGGCTTTCCAGCACCACCACGCCTTTGGGCGTTTGCAGAGTGGCTTTGAGGTTGGCGGGGCCGGGCTGCACGCTCACCCGTTTGAGCTCGATCGCGTCATAAGCGGCCTGTAGTTTGTCCGCACTCGGGTGGGTGACTTCCAGGCTGTGCAAGGTCACCCCCGAGCGGGGCAAGGTGTTGCGGGGGTGGAGCTTGAGGGGCTCGGTCGCGTCGGGCTTGCCCCACTGAATCAGGGTGGGCATGACGCCATCGAACAGACGCTGGCCATCGGCTCGCACCGAAATTTGCCAATTCAGGGTGCCTTTGTTGGTGCGGCGACTGGCGTGAATCGCCGGGCCCCGGTCGATGCCTTGCATGCGAACGGCCATGCGGGCGGCTTTGATGTCGGGCGTGCTCACCACAAAATGCACCAAACGCGGCGCTTTGGCGACGGCTTTTTGCAGTGCTGGGTTGTCCATGTCGAACCAGCGGGTCGGACTGGCTTTTTTCGGGCGAACTAGCTCGGGGTTGATGGCGATGATTTCAAAATACGCCATGGGGTTGGCGGGCGTGGCTATTTTGAGCAAGCGGTTGTGTGTGCCGTACAGCGTGTGTTCGCCGCCGGGTCCGGGCGTGATGCCCAAGGTGTCTTCGCACCATTGCACGCCTTGTTCTAGGCTGTGGGCAACGACGACGAGATGGTCAATTTGTGTGTGCATGGGGCAGCACCATACCACTAGGGTGGGGCCAAGCGTTGGCGCAATTCGGTTTTCAACACCTTGCCATAATTGTTTTTGGGCAAGCTGTCGACCCACTCATAACGCTTGGGGCGTTTGAAGCGTGCGATTTCATGGAGGCAGAACGCGTCCAAGGCTTCCGTGCTGAGCATGACACCAGGTTGCGCCACCACAAAGGCCACGATGATTTCACCCCACTCAGGGTCGGGTGCGCCGACCACGGCCACCTCGCGCACACCGGGGGCTTGCAACAACACTTCTTCCACTTCACGCGGGTACACATTGGAGCCGCCGCTGATGATGAGGTCCTTGCTACGGTCTTTGAGCGTCAGAAAACCATGGGCATCCAAGCTGCCCATATCACCGGTAAACAGCCACCCCTC
>CANGML010000017.1 GCA_947454585.1 Comamonadaceae bacterium | reverse complement strand
GGCAGCGCGTTGCAGCATGGTGGGCAGCGTGCCGGTTTGTTCACCCAAGCGCGAGAACATCACCAACAAGCGCGGGAAACGTGGGTGCTGGGCCAAGGCCGAGGCCAGCGGTGCACCTTCACGTACCAGCACCAGCGCGTCTTGGGCGTCGCGTTTGAGCGCGGTGTTGTTGAGGGTGTCGGTGGCCGCTTGCAGTGCTTTCAAAATTGGCACACCTGCACTGGCCAACATCGCCAAGGTGCTGGCAAAGCGTGCCGCGTTGTAGCCACGGGCCAAGCGGCCAATGAGCGGGAGTTGCAGCCAAGCGGCATCCCAGCGCAAACGCATGCCAACTTGCTTCAAGGCCAGATGACTCGCCGTGGCGAGTGCCGCCATCAGCAACACCCCCCACAGCCAAAAGTTTTGTACGAAGCTGCTCAGGGCCAGCATGACGCGGGTGAGCGCAGGCAGTTGCTGTTGGTTGCTGCTGAACACTTGCGCTACTTGTGGCACCACATAGGCCAGTAAGAACAACACGATCACCAAAGCCACCACACACACAATGGCGGGATAGAGGCCTGCGGCCAGCAGCTTGCCGCGCAAGTTTTGTTGTTCTTGCAAATCGTCAGCCAAGCGTTCGAGCACCAGGCCGAGGTGCCCGCTTTGTTCGCCCGCACCGATCACGGCGGTGTAGATGTCACTGAACTCGCGTGGGTGTTGGGCGAGCGCCTTAGCAAAGGGGGCCCCTGCGTTGACCTCGGTGCGTAGGGCGGAGACCAAGTCGCGTTGACGGGGTGTTTCGGCTTCGTCGGTCAGGGCGCTCAAGGCGCGTTCGAGCGGCAACCCCGCACTCACCAAGCCCGCGAGTTGACGTGTCCACACCGACAGCTCGGTGCTGCTGAAGACCTTGCTTTCCCAAATGACGGTGTTCAATCCGTTGCCGCGGCGTTGCACGGCTTCGACCTTGAGTGGCACCCAATCTTGCGCACGCAATTGGGTGCGGGCGGCGCGCGCAGTCTCGGCCTCTAGCACGCCACGCTGGGTTTGGCCTTGGGGGTCTAGGGCTTCAAAGGAATAGGCGGGCATGGGTGATGGCGCTTGATCGCAGGTGTTTAGTCGCGGGTCACGCGCACCAGCTCTTCACGCGTGGACACGCCGGCACGCACCAAGCGCTCGCCATCGTCGCGCATCAGTGTCATGCCATTGCGCAGGGCGGCCTCGCGCAGTTGTGCTTCGCTGGCTTGGTTGTGGATGAGGGCGCGGATCTCGTCGTTGGTGGTGAGCAGCTCAAAAATACCGGTGCGGCCTTGGTAGCCACTGTGGCCGCAGGCGTCGCAGCCCTGGCCTGAACAATGCGTGCAGGTTTTGCGCAGCAGGCGTTGGGCCAACACGCCCAGCAAGGAGGAGCTAAGCAAGAAGGGCTCCACGCCCATGTCGGTCAAGCGGGTGATGGCACTGGCCGCATCGTTGGTGTGCAAGGTGGCCAGCACCAAGTGGCCGGTGAGCGAGGCTTGGATGGCGATTTGTGCAGTCTCGTAATCGCGAATCTCACCAATCATGATGATGTCGGGGTCTTGGCGCAGGATGGCGCGCAGGGCTTTGGCAAAGTCCAAATCAATTTTGGGGTTCACCTGGGTTTGGCCTACGCCAACCAGCTCGTACTCAATCGGGTCTTCCACCGTCATGATGTTGTTGCGCGAGGCGTCTAGCCCTTGCAGCGCTGCGTAAAGCGTGGTGGTTTTACCCGAGCCCGTGGGGCCGGTGACCAAGATGATGCCGTGCGGCTGCTGCACCAGCGCTTCAAAGCGGCGCAGCGTGTCGCCCGCCATGCCCACGGCCGCCAGGGTGAGCTTGCTCTCAGTCTTGTCGAGCAAACGCAGCACGGCACGTTCGCCGTGGGCGCTCGGCAAGGTGGACACGCGCACGTCAATCGCGCGTTGGCCCAGGCGCAAAGAGATGCGGCCGTCTTGCGGCAACCGCTTCTCGGCAATGTCGAGCTCGGCCATGATTTTCAGGCGCGAGATCAGGGCTGCATGCAAGGCGCGGTTGGGCTGCACCACCTCGCGCAGCGTGCCGTCCACACGGAAGCGCACGCTGCTGTGACGCTCGTAGGGCTCGATGTGAATGTCACTCGCACCATCGCGTGCCGCCTGCGTGAGCAAGGCGTTCAGCATGCGGATGATGGGCGCATCGTCGGCGGCTTCGAGCAAGTCTTCCACGGCGGGCAGTTCTTGCATCATGCGCGTGAGGTCGGCATCGCTCTCGACTTCGCTCACCACGGCGGCGGCGTTGCTGTCGGCTTGGGCGTAGGCTTCGCTGATGCGTTTGGCCAAGCTGGCTTTGTCGGTGTATTCAAACGACTGCACCGCATGGCGGCGTGTCACCTCGCTCCAGGCGCTCAGATCGGGCGCATCGCTGTGCCAGAGGGTGAGCGTGTGGCCGTCGTCCTCCAGCAAGAGCTGGTGGGTGCGGGCAAAAGCGTAGGGCAGCGGGCGGCGCATGGTTATTTCGCAGAGGCAGGTGTCGGCGTTGGGTTGGACGGCATGGGCGGCAACGTGGGCGGGGTGCCGGTGTCGATCAAGGGGTTGAACGAGGGCACGGCACTGCGTTGCAAGCCCATCATTTGTTGGTAGCGGTTGGTGCTCAGCGAATCTGTGGATGCCGCGTCACGCACCACCACCGGGCGCAAGAAGACCATCAGGTTTTTCTTGCTGCGCGTGCGGCTCTCGTTTTTGAACAACCAGCCGAATCCGGGAATGTCACCCAGGCCCGGCACCTTGCTGGCATTGCCCGTGTATTCGTCGGACAGCAAACCACCCAGCACCACGATAGAGCCGTCTTCGACCAGCACATTTGATTCAATGCTGCGCTTGTTGGTGATCAGGCCCATGCTGGCGGCCTTGGAATAGTCCACGCTGGACACCTCTTGAAACACGGTCATCTTGACGGTGCCGGTTTCGCTGATTTGGGGCCTGACTTTCAGGGTCAAGCCCACGTCTTTGCGTTCGACTGTTTGAAATGGATTGACCGAGCCGCCGGTGGTGACGTTGGTGTACTGGCCCGTCACAAAGGGCACGTTTTGACCCACCACGATCTTGGCTTCTTCGTTGTCGAGGGTGAGCAAGTTGGGTGTGGAGAGGATGTTGGCGTCGCCATTGGTTTCTAAGAAATTGGCCAAGCTGCTGAGCACGGTGGTGCCATTCACATTGCGGATGGTGCCAATGTTCAGACCCGCGCCAATGCCAGCCGTGGCGGCCGTGGTGCCCCCCTGCGACAGCCCCACGATGTTGCCGGTCGAGCCAAAGTTGGTGCCCGCCACGCCACTGGCGCCCAGGGCGCCTTGCCATTGAATGCCCATTTGCAGGGCTTTGTCGGCGTTCACCTCGGCAATCAAACTTTCGACCATCACCTGGGCGCGACGCTGATCCAACATGTCAATCACCGCCCGCAGTTGTCGGTACTGCGGCTCAGGCGCGGTGATGATGAGGGCGTTGGTGGCCGTGTCGGCTTGAATTTGGCCGCCTGTGGTTGTGCCCGAGTTCGTGCTGCTACCCAGCGTGCTGCCGGTGTTGGCAGGCAGTGTGGGTGTGAGCGGGTTGATGTTGCTGAGACCCTGCGCGGTAGGTGTGCTGATGGCCGCGCGCAAGGTAGAGGCCAGCTTGGTGGCGTCGGCGTTTTTCAAATACACCACATGGATGTTGCCACCGGGGTTGCTGCCGCCGGGTTGGTCCAGCTTGGTCACCAGCGACTTCACCATGGCCACGCGCGCGGGGTTGGCGGCGCGCAAGATCAAGGTGTTGCTGCGTGGCTCCGCCAGCAGCGTGGTTTTGTAGTCCGTGCCTGTTTGACCGGGGGTGGTGGTTGGGCTGGGCGTGGCCGCGTTGTTACCCGATTCAATCAAGCGCAACACCAAGGGGGCCAAGTCCACCGCGATGGCGTGTTTGAGTTGAATCACTTCCACCTCGCTGGCATTGGACACGTCCAAGGTGGCGATGATGCGCGCCATGCGCTGCAAGTTGTCGGCGTAGTCGGTGATGATGAGCGAGTTGTTGCCGGGGTTGACGTTGATGGTGTTGTTCGGGCTAATCAGCGGGCGCAACACGGGCACCAAGTTGTTGGCTTGTTCAAAGTTGAGTTTGAAGATGTGCGTCACGATTTGACCGCTGCTCGCGCCACCGTGGGCGGCTTGGATCTCTTGCACGTTGCCACCTTGCAGCTTGGCATCGGCCTCTGGCACGATTTTGTAGAGACCCTTGGTCTCGACCATGGAAAAGCCCTGCAACCGCAGGGCTGCCAAAAATTGGCTCCAGGCCTCGTTGGGCGAAACAGGCAGCTCAGTGCTCAGGTTGAGCGTGCCTTTGACGCGGGGGTCGACCACCAAATTGCGGTTCGACAAGGTCGCCAAGGTGCGCGCTACGGACTCAATCTCAGCGTTCACAAAGTTGAGCGTGATGGGCTGTTCTGAAGGCTGAGACGCGGTGGATTTTTTAGCGGCGGGCGCAGCGTGCGTCAACGCGACCTGGGTGACAGCGGGCATCAGCAGCAGGCTGATGGCCAAGCTCAGGGCGTGACGTGAGAAAAAAGGTGTGTGAAGCTTCAGCATGGTGTTAACCCATTTTCAAAATCGACTTGTTCCCTTGGCGTTGGCCGAGGACATTCAGTAAGTTGGACAACGCATCTTGCGCATCGGGTGCGGCAGTGGCCTCGCCGTTGAATTGCAAGCGACCTGGTCGCCATTGGCCGCTGCCTTGCAATTGCAAGCTGCCTTCCAGCGTATCGAGGGTGAGCGCGATTGTGTCACCGCCGTGTACCCGCACGCGGTAGTTGCCCAGAGGCCGCAAGGTGGACAGACGGGTCGACAGCTGACGCAGTTGCAGCTCCGCCTGACCCTTCAGATGCGGGGCATCGCCGCGTTGTTCCCACACCAGCTGGGTCGTTTGCAGTTGCATCGTCCCGTCGAGCTGCAAGGTGTTCCAAGGGGCGCCAAGCCCCACCAGCCAAGCCGCTGGCCATTGCGAGGTGTGGTCGCTGACCTGCATCCGCACGCCTCGCCAAAGCGGTGACAGCTGGACATGCACCGGTTGCGGCGTGCAGCACGTGCTGGCCACCCAAGCGCTGATCCCTACGCGGTAGGCCGACAAGTCCATGTGCGGTGCCAGTTGCCACGTCACGCGGGTGGGTAGGCTGGTCGTGGCAACGGCGGTGTTGTGCGGTCCTTCGTTGAGCACCCACTGCGCGGAGCCGTTCCAAACGGTGCCCTGTGGGTCTTGCAACAGCATGCGTTGGGCAGTCATGGTGGCGACCACTTGCGTGAGCCAATACGCGGGGGCTTGGGTGACCAAGGCCGCGCTCAGCCCCAAGGCCACACCCGCCCAAGCCCAGCGTGATTTGGCATGCGCGGGGGTGGGCGAGCTGGGTTGTTGCATGGGGCAGCTTGTGTGCGTCAGGGCGCCGCGCCGCGGTTAGGCAGGCTCAAGACGAGGTTGCCATCCCAGACCGTGTTGGTGGTGGATGCCAGATTGCGCATCAAGTTTGCTTCGATCGGCCGTGTTTGTGCTTGCTGGCGGGCTTGCGCCAACCATTGCGCTAGATCGGTGGCGGGCACCGCTTTGAGTTGCGCGGTCACGCGCGCGCCCTGCACTTGCAGCTGGATGTATGGCTTGGGTGTGATGTTTTGCAATTGCCGCAGTGCTTCATCGCGCGACAACAACGTGCGGGTCTGCAACGCTTGGGCTTGCGCTTGCAAGGCCAGCATCTGGGTCTGTTGCTGCGCAATGTGGTCGCGCCGCTGGTCGCTGTCGCGCAAGGTGTGAAGGGCGGGCGTGACAGCAATGGTGATGAAGAGCAACAGCCCGATGAGGCTGGCCAGGACCGACAAGACCCGTTGGTCACGCGGGCTGAACGCTTGCCAGCGCGCGACAAGTTGGGTTTTCATTTCACGCCCTCCGCTTGCAAGACCCAGGTGTCGTTGCCCTCTTGGTGCAGGCGCAAGCCTTGGCTTTGAAGTCGCGACATGCTGCTGGCTTGGGTGTCAGGGGTGACGCCTTGCACACGCAACGTCTGTTGGCTAAAGCGCAGTTGTGAAGGGGTCTGGCCGGCAGGCAAGACGCTGGTCAAGGCGGCCATCAGGGGTTCGAAATCGGTGCTGGACGTTGCGCCCGCTTGTTGTTGCAACAGGTCCACCTCGCGTTGCATTTGAAGCGGTGCATCGATGACCAAGGTGACCGAGGGGAAGGTGGTTTTTAAAATATTTTGTAGCGAGGCTTGTTGTGCGTCTAAGTCGCTACGCGCGCGCCACGCCAGCACATTCAGTCCCAGCACTTGTGCGGCGAGCAGTGCCGCTAAGCCCCAGCGCACAGATCGCCAAGCGGGCGCATGCACAAGGGTTTGCCAAGCGGCTTGAAGTGCGCGTTGCAGACGTTGCGCCTGTCCTTGTGCCCACTCGCCTTGCGCCAAGTCCCAGTCAGATTGGCTGGACTTGACCCAGCGTTGTGCGGCACTTTGCAACAGGGGTTGGCGTTGCAAGGTGCTTTGCACGCGTGCCACCATCGCAGGTTCGGCTTGAATCTGCAGGTCGTTTGAGGTCAGTTCGGCAAACGCGTGCCATTGCGCGGTGTTGGGCGGCAACAAGGTCACGCCTTGGGCATGACACAGCACACTCTGTGCGTGTTCGGGTTCGCCCATCACTTGCAAGACAGGACGTGCGCTGGGCGACAACTCGGGCACGATGCGCTGCACCGTCAGGCCCACGGCTTGCAAGGGAGCGAGCGCTTCGCGCAACCACACTTTGTCGCACACAGCGACGAGGGCGGGGCCTCCCGTGCGGGCTTGCGCCTCAGCCTCTGGCGACAGCACCAGGTGCAGCTGCTGTGCATCGTCGAGCAAGCGGTCTTCCAGCAGGCCTTGCAACACGGCGGCCAAGCGCGGGCCTTGGCTGGCGGGCGGCAGGGTGACGGGCAACCACGACAACCGGCTGTACGGCACCACGGCCACCACTTCGCCTGCATGACTGGACAAGGTCGCGGCAGCCCCCGTGGCGCTGCGCAACACACTGTGTCCGTCAGCGTGCACATGGGCATACCCCGCGCTAGCGGTGTGGGCGTCGTGGGGCAGGGCGATGATCAACATGGATGGGTCATTGTAGAGAGCCAGACTCACGCCACAGCACCTTCACATCGGTGTTGTCGCGTTGCAGCCATGAGCGTTCTTGTAGGGCAGTTTGTGGCATCCGTAGGCGACCCAGTACCTCGAAGAATCGGCTGTTCACGCTGTGGCTGCCTTCAAGATTGACGCTACGCCCCAAGGCCTTTTGAAAGGCTTCCATGCTCGGCCAATGCTGACGCTCGCGTTGCTCTACCAAACGCTGGGCGTCGGTCATGCTCAGACTGGGCACGCTGGCGTACAGCACTTGCACGCTGGCGGTGTTGAGGTTAACCGCCGTGCGCGTGGGCAGCACCGTGATGAAGGGGCTGAGGGTTTGCAGCGCTTGGGGCGCCAGCCCGAGCCAAGTCAATTGGCCCAGGCGCTGTGGCATCAAGGCATTGTTGTTGCCCGAGTTGCTGCTTTGACGTTGCGCAGCCAGCAAGCCAAGGGTCAGCAGTCGCAGCTGTTCAGCGGGCACACCCAGCACATCAAACAGGCGTTCAAAGGCGATGACGGTTTTGGCATCGAGTTGCTCGCCTACCAGCAAATTGGTCACGTTCAATCGGCTTTGCAGATCAATGATTTGCCCCGACAGCAGGACTTGCTGCGCCAGTTTGTCGTCTTCTGCAGTGTTGCCGCTGCCGTCTGGTAGAGCCGATAAAAAGTTCGACAAGCGTGCTTCTTGCAGCGGCACGGCCCAAGGTTCGGCCAGGTGGTCGGTCGGGGCGTTGATGTTGCCGGCCCGAGCGTCCTCGCGCAGGATGACGCGGGCCCAGTCCAAGGCGCCGCTCAAAAGCCAACGGGCTTGGCTGCGTTGCCGTTCTGCACCTTCGACGTCCACCGTGCGCCATTGCTGCCACAGCGCGCCCGCCGCAAAGATGGCCACCAAGGCCACCGTCAACATGGCGGCCAGTAAAGCAGCGCCACCTTGTTTGTGTTGAGGTGCGGAGTTGCTAGTCATGTTTTGCTGTTGCTGAAATTGGGCCGCATCCAGTCCAAGGTCAGGCGCCCTCGCACGCCGGTGCTGGCGGGAAGATCGATGTGCAAGCGCAGGGCATCGGGCAACGCGCCCTCGGGCGTGGCCGCACCCATGGGCGTGACGTTCCCTGAGCTCGACAGCGGGTTAGACCACGCGTTGCCACGGAAGTAGCTGAGTTGCCAAGCCTCGAGGGGGATCAGGCTGGTTTCCCGCGCGGCGTCCTCACTGCTGGGGTTTTGGCCCCAGCGCTCAGCTTGCGCCCAGGCTTGCAGCAAAGCGCCTCGGGTTTGCACCGCGGGGGATTGCCAACGCAGCCATTGCTTGTTGCGCAGCGTCCAAGCCACCACCCACAGGCCTGCATCACTGCCGTCGGCCCGCCAGGTGGTGGCGCGGCGTGTCAGGCGCAGCGTGTTGCCGTTCCACTGCAGGCCCGCGTCGACCACGCCGGGGATGGGCTGAACCGCATTCAGATCGGATTGCCACTGGGCAAGGACGGTTTGCAGCACGGCGGTTTTGTCGACTTGCGCTTGCGTCACGTCGCGGCTGCGCATCAGGCTGTCCAAGCCGCGCCAACTCAACCCCGCGAGCACTGCCATCAGGGTGAGGGCGATCAGCAGTTCGATCAGGGTGAAACCGCGTTGCTTTTGCATCTTGTGCATCAGTAACGCCCCAGCACGGTGGCGACGTTCAGCACAGGGGTGGCGCCGTCAAACACCTGCGCGTTGACGCGGCGAAACGAGGGGTTGGGCGTGGTGCTGACGTGGAGCACCACGTCGAAGGTGCGCTCTGCTTGCAGGCAGGCCACACGCGACTCACCCACATTGGGCATTTGTTGGGCCAGACGCAGCTGGAGCAAGGTGTTGTCTGCGCAGAGTTGTGCCAGCATCACATCGGTTTGGCGCTGCGCGTTGTAGGTCAGCGCCCCACTGACTTTGAGCCCGCTGAGCAGGGCCAAGGCCACGATGGCGAGCGCTACCAGCACCTCAATCAGCGTGAAACCTGGCGCGCCGCCTGTGCCATATCGCTCCCTCATGGCAGCACCCCAAAAGGCTGTAACCCGTCGGTGCCCAGGGTCAGCGACTGGGTTCCCACGCTCAGCGTGATCCGCATGGGGACAAGGATGGGCTCAGGCCCGAGCCACACTGCTTGCGGGCTGCTGGCCTGTGTGTCTGTGGCTAACCACATTTCGGTGCGGGTTGGGGCCAAGCCTTGCGTTGGGTTGGCCGTGGCGGCGCGAATGACAAACCCGTTGGGCGAGGGCTCCCACACCATCGGGACGCCACGGGTGCGCGATTGCACACGGGCCGCCTCCAGCATCGCGACCAAGCGCTGCGCTTCGCGCGTGAGTTGGGCCTCTTGGTTGTCGCGCAGCGACAGACGCACACCCACCACGCTGATGGCGATGATGGCCAACACCACCAACAACTCCAACAGGGTAAGGCCGCGTTGGCGCTGCATGGCTTATTGGTGGGGTGTTTTATTGCCAGCTGCCGATGTCGGCGTTTTTGCCTTCGCCGCCAGGCTGGCCGTCAGCGCCCAGCGACAACACATCTACCTCACTCTTGATGCCGGGGTTCATGTATTGGTAAGGACGGTCCCAAGGGTCGTTGGGAAGTTTGTCGATGTAAGGCTTCCAGTTGAGCGGCGTGGGGCCTACGGCGGGTTTGACCACCAAAGCGTTCAGTCCTTGCTCGGCGGTAGGGTAGTTGCGGTTGTCCAAACGATAAAGCTTGAGGGCGTTCATCAAGTTGCCTACGTCTGTTTTGGCAGCAGTCACGCGCGCATCGTCGGCGCGGTTGAGCACATTCGGGACGATCAGCGCAGCCAGCACGCCAATGATGGCCAGCACCACCATCAACTCAATCAGCGTGAGGCCACGTTGGCGGGCAGTGGAAGGGCGTTTGTCAGGGGTGTTCTTCTTCATGAGTTGAATCATAATCCGCCGATGCTTCGCCACACCCCTTCAATTACCTCGGGTCTCAGGACTTCAAAGCGCTTCGTCTTGCCCCTCGCTTCGCTGTTGGTGTGGACGGCGGTGGCCTTCAGCGCGGTGACTTGGGGTTTGCGTTGGTCTGCCGCGGGTGTCAGCCCCAGTCAAAGCCCCCCAACCGCGCCGGCCTTGCCAGCGCTGGATACCGCCGCCGTCGCGCGCAGCTTGGGTGCCGCACCCGTTCAAGCCGCCGCTGCGCCTACCCTGGACAGCCGCTTTCAGCTGCAAGGTGTGATGGCAGGCACCACCTCGCAAGGCGCTGCCTTGATCGCGGTGGACGGCCAAGTGGCCAAGCCCTTCCGCGTGGGCGCCACGGTGGCCGAGGGACTGGTCTTGCAATCTGTCCAAGGGCGACGCGTCAGCTTGGGGGCGACCCAAGAAGGAGCGCCTAGCTTGGTGCTGGAGTTGCCCGCTAAGAAATAACGGGCTCAGCGCTGCAAAAACAAGCGGTACGCGGGGTTGTGGGTTTCTTCCACGTAGGGGTAGCCTAGGGCCTCTAAGAATGCGGCGAAGGCTTTGTTGTCGGCCTTGGGCACTTGCAAGCCCATCAAGATGCGCCCGTAGTCGGCGCCTTGGTTGCGGTAGTGGAACAGGCTGATGTTCCAGCCCGGGCGCATGGCCAGCAAGAACTTCATCAAAGCACCGGGGCGCTCAGGGAACTCAAAACGCAAGAGGCGTTCTTCATGCGCCAACGCCGAGTGTCCGCCCACCATGTGGCGAATGTGTTCTTTGGCCAGTTCGTCGTGGGTCAGGTCAATCGCTTCAAACCCACTCTTGGTGAAGTGGGCCGCCATCTTGGTACTTTCGCCCTTGACGCCGGTGGTCAAGCCCACAAACACATGGGCCTTGGCTTGGTCGCTCATGCGGTAGTTGAATTCGGTCACGTTGCGGGGCGACTTGCTGCCACCAAAGCTGGGCAGCTTGCCAATCAGCTCGCAAAAACGACGCAGGCTGCCGGGCTGCTCAGGGATGGTCACCGCAAACAAGGCTTCGCGCTCTTCACCCACTTCGGCACGCTCGGCCACAAAACGCAAGCGGTCGAAGTTCATGTTCGCGCCGCACAAAATAGCCGCGTAGGTTTCGCCCTTGGTTTTGTGCTCAGCCACGTACTGCTTGATCGCAGCCACGGCCAAGGCACCGGCGGGCTCGACGATGCTGCGCGTGTCCACAAACACGTCTTTGATGGCCGCGCACACTGCATCCGTGTCGACGGTGATGTAGCTGTCTACCAAGTTCTTTGCCACGCGGAAGGTTTCTTCGCCCACCAGTTTCACGGCGGTACCGTCAGAAAACAAACCCACATCGTGCAGCGTGACGCGCTTGCCTTTTTGCACCGACTGCATCATGGCCGATGAGTCGTCCATTTGAACGCCAATCACCTTGATCTCGGGGCGCACCGCCTTGATGTAGTTGGCCACACCGGCAATCAAACCGCCACCGCCAATGGCGACGAAGATGGCGTCCAACGGTCCCTGGTGTTGGCGCAGCATTTCCATGGCGATCGTGCCTTGGCCGGCAATCACCTCGGGGTCGTCAAAGGGGTGCACAAACGTCATGCCGTTTTTCTTTTCGAGCGTGAGCGCGTGGGTGTAGGCGTCCGAGTAGCTGTCGCCTGCCAACACCACCTCGCCGCCCAAAGCCTTGACGGCCTCAATCTTCACGCTCGGCGTGGTGGTGGGCATGACGATGATGGCCTGGGTGCCGAGGCGCTTGGCACCCAGCGCCACGCCTTGCGCATGGTTGCCCGCCGAGGCGCAAATCACGCCCTTCTTGAGCTGCTCAGGCGTGAGGTGCGCCATCTTATTGTAAGCACCGCGCAGCTTAAAGCTGTGCACCGGTTGCTGGTCTTCACGCTTTAACAAGACGGTGTTGTGCAGACGACGGCTCAGGTTTTTCGCCACCTCCAGCGCAGATTCTGTCGCCACGTCATACACACGGGCGGTCAATATTTTTTTCAGGTAATCGGCGGGCTGCAAGGCGCGCGCTTTGGGTGTACGGGTAGACATAGGGTGATTGTCTCTTATGAAAAAATCACGGCAGACGAAAAAAAGCCCCGAGTTGCAAAACTCGGGGCTGAATCCACTTTTGAGGGTGGAGGAGACAAGCCCTCAGTGTATACAAAAAATGTTGCGTTGCAACATTTGGAAGACAATCAGGCCCTGATTTTTTGGAGAAGCAACATGGAATGCACCGTCAGCTGGACCGGCCACTCTGGCACACGCTCAGGCATGGGATTTATTGCAGAAACGGGCAGCGGCCATGTCGTCGCCATGGACGGCGCCCCCGATGCCGCCAAGCCTGAGAACGGTGGCCAAAACTTGGCCCCACGCCCCATGGAGCTGTTGCTGGCTGGCACTGGCGGCTGCACCGCGTATGACGTGGTGTTGATCTTGAAGCGGGGCCGCCACAACGTGCAAGGCTGCAGCGTGAAGATCATCAGCGAGCGCGCCACTGAAGATCCCAAGGTGTTCACCACCCTCAACATGCACTTCACCGTCACCGGCAAAGGTGTGCCCGCCGCCGCCGTGGAACGTGCCATTGCCATGAGCCACGACAAATACTGCTCAGCCAGCATCATGCTGGGCAAAACGGCGCACATCACCACCAGTTTTGAGGTGGTGGAGGGCTGAGTCAGGCCTTAGACCCGGTGCGCCACCGTCGTCATGACCTGGGCGGCCACTTTCATCAAGGCTTTGAAGGGCGCGGGCAACTCGGCGGCACCTGCTTGCTGCGCCTCCTTGGCATGCTGAGCTTCATCCCGCTTCATTTGCGCCACGATGGCGCGGCTGGGGCCATCATTGGCGGGCAGCAGGCCTAAGTGGCTCTCTAGGTGGGCTTCGACTTGGCGTTCGGTCTCCACCACAAAGCCCAAACTCATGCGGTCCCCCCCTAGCTTGGCAGCTGCATAGCCAATGGTGAAGGCGCCTGCGTACCAAAGCGGGTTGAGAATGCTGGGGCGGCCCCCCAACTCGTGCAGGCGTTGCTCGCACCACGCCAGGTGGTCGGTCTCTTCTTGGCAGGCGGTCGTCAGGTGCCGGCGCAGTGCAGTGTCTTTGGTGGCCAAGGCTTGGGCGGTGTACAGCGCTTGGGCGCATACCTCGCCCACATGGTTGACCCGCATCAAGGCCGAGGCGGCCAGCTTTTCCGTTGCACTGAGTTCGACAGGCGCTGGAATTTCAGCGGCCCACATCGGCGTGGGCCGATTGGCGTGGTGGCGGGCAAACAAGGTGCGCAAGGCGCTGTCGGCGGCGGTGAGTAAGGCGTCCATAGGTTTGAGTTTAAGCCGGTGTTGCAGGAATGCAACGTAAAACCCCTATTTTTACTGCCTGTCATAGCCGAACGCAGGTCAGTCTGGTTCAATACATGCAACTTCCCTAAACGGAGGTTGGTTCTGGTGAAAAACCAGAGCCCCCATTCAAACCTTGGAGAACCTTGAAATGAAAAAAACCCTCGTTGCACTGGCCGCATTGGCCGCGACATCTGCTTTTGCACAATCTGTGACTTTGTACGGCGTTATTGACGTCGCTTACGGCGCTAAACAAATCGAAGGCAACACTGGCGTAGTGTCTACTGGCAAACAAACTGGCGTCATGGACGGCGGCTTTGCTGGCAACCGCATCGGTTTCCGCGGCACAGAAAACTTAGATGGCGGCCAAACTCTTGGTTTCACCATCGAGCAAGGTATCAGCCCAACCAACGGCGCTTTGTTTGGCGTGCGTTCCGCTAACGCTGGTTTCCAGTTGGACGGCTTGGCAGCTTCTACAGGTCGTTTTGACCAAGGCACAGGCGGCGGCTACTCTCAAGGTACCAACCGTCAAACTTTCGCCAGCTTGAAAGACAACGCTTTGGGCGAAGTTCGCGTCGGTTACCAATACACAGCTTTGTATGAAGTTTCCACATTGATGGGCTTCACACAAACCTCTGAAGGTGTTTACGGTGGTTCAGCCACTCACACCCACGGCGCAGGCGTGGCGGGTGGTACACGTGCCAACGGTATCACTTACATCTCTCCACGCGTGATGAACTTTGGCTTGAGCACACAAGTTGGTTCAGCCGGTGGCCGTGACACAACCGAGTCTGTTGCAAACAACACTGCGACTGGCTTGACACAAGACGTGAACAAACGTTTCAGCTTGAAGTTGGACTACGATCAAGGCCCATGGAAAGCCGCTTACGCTACGACTGACTTCCACTCTGCACAAAGCGCACGTGCAGCTGGTTCAACTGCAAACACTGCATTCCCTGCTTGTACAACTGCTAGCACCCCAGTTTGCACTCAAAACTCACCAGTTATCACAACTTTCAACGTCTATGGCGCTTTGACAACGCTGGGCGCTTCTCCAGTAGCTGGCGCAAACGACTACACCACAAAAATGAATCAACTCGCTGGTTCATACACAGGTTCCAACTGGAAAGTCGGTTACACACGTAACAGCGGTACATTGACTCAAAACATTGCTACTAGCCCAACTTTCGGAACAGGCGTAGCCGGTTCGACTTATAACGCTGCTGGCTCATACGATTTCAAATCACAGCGTTTGAGTGGTTTGTACACCTATGGCAAGTTTGATGTGACTTATGGTTCGGGCACTGCCACTGTTGATATCAACGCTACTGGTGTTCGCGGCATGGACTTGAAAGAGACTCAACTTGGTTTGATCTACAACACTAGCAAAACTAGCAAGCTGTACGTCTACAACGGTCAGTGGACCAACAACTCTGTGACTACTTCAAATGGTGCCTACAAAGGTACACAAACCATCGCTGGTATTTACAAGTCTTTCTAATTCCGACGCTGGCTTAGCCAGTTAAGGATTTAAAAGTTCGAAACCCCACAACTCGCAAGAGTAGTGGGGTTTTTTGATCATCATTCATTTATCAAAATTTCTTGGAATTCATCTATGTTGTCTATACGTTTATCACTCTCAGTCCTAGCCCTCGCACTGGTAAGCGCCTGTGGTGGCGGTGGCGGTGGCGGTGGTGGAGGCGGTGCAGCAGCAAACAACACAGCCATCATTGGGTTGACGGTTGACAACGCGGCCACACCTACCAAACTGGTAGTGGCCAACGCAGACAACCAAACCATCCAAACCCTCACGCTCAGCAACAATGCCGTGGCTACCTTGGCGGGTACGGCCAATACAGCAGGTACGGCTGACGGCACAGGCACTGCGGCTAAGTTCTACGAGCCCTTTGGCATTACCTTGAGTGGCTCAGATTATTTCGTGGCGGATACCTACAACCATACGATTCGTAAATTGACCAGTGCAGGCGTGGTCACCACCATTGCAGGTACAGCGGGCACTGCAGGTTCTGCAGATGGCACAGGGTCTGCCGCTTTGTTCTACGGCCCTAAAAGTTTGGTGAGCGATGGCACTAATTTGTATGTGAACGACACCTCTAACCACACGATTCGCAAAGTTGTGATTAGCACTGGCGTCACCACCACATTGGCTGGCTATGCAGGCACATCTGGGACCACAGACGGCACAGGCTCAGCCGCACGTTTTTATGCGCCCTTTGGCATTGC
>CANGML010000016.1 GCA_947454585.1 Comamonadaceae bacterium | reverse complement strand
CACGAGCAACAGCGCCATGGTCCAGTTGAAGACCTGGCGATACAGGTTGACGTGCAGGTAATGGCCCACGCGCGCCCCCATGACGGCCCAGACGGCGATGCTGGGAAAGTTAACCCCGCTGAACCCGAACGACGCAGCGGCAATCAGCATCAGGCCAGCATCTCGGGGCAAGTAATTGCTAAAAAACCCCAGCGTCATCACCCACGCTTTGGGGTTGAACCACTGAAATGCTGCGGCACCCCAAAAGCCTAGGGGCTTTGCGGCAGGGTTTGCTCCATCAGCTGCCGAAGGGTCGCCACTTCTGACGATGCCCCACGCCAAATACAACAGGTAAGCCATGCCCAGAACTTTCATCAGGGGGTAGATGATTGGCGCCTGCGTGAACAGCTCGCCCAAGCCCAAACCAACCGCCATCAGCATGATGAAGTGTCCACACGAAATACCCAGGAGGTGCGGCAAGGTGGCACGCACGCCAAAGTTCACACCCGAAGCCAACAGCATCATGTTGTTGGGGCCTGGCGTGACAGAGGTCACGAAGGCAAACACGCCCATCGACAGCCAGAGCTGAATAGGCATATCCATCATCTCGTCACCGTTCAGCCAACGTCAACAAGGCCAGGGCCCCCAGTGCCGCGGTTTCCGCACGCAACACCCGAGTCCCCAAGCTCACCGCAGCAAAGCCTTTGGCGCGGGCGGCGGCATCTTCGCCATCGGTCAGCCCACCCTCCGGGCCATTCAACAACACCCACGCCGAATGCGTTACAGCAGCGTCAGCGCGCAAGGCTTGCAACGGCTGTGTGCTGGCGTGCAAGGACAGCACGGCATGCTGCACGTCAGCGGGGGCAATTTGTCGCGCCAGCCAGGTGTCTAAGCGCTCGGGTATGTCAATGAGGGGCACCCGGTTGCGCCCACATTGCTCGCTGGCACTCGCCGCGACCGCTTGCCAATGGGCTTGCTTTTTCTCGGCGCGCTCGCCTGTCAGGCGTATCACGCTGCGTTCGGTCATCAAGGGGGTGATGCGGTGCACGCCAAGCTCGGTGGCTTTTTCCACCAGCCAATCCATGCGCTCGTTGGCAGGCATACCAACGGCCAAGTGAACGTGCAGTGACGCCTCGCACTCCCGGTCGCGGTGCGCACCCACCATCACACGCACCGCGCTGCGCCCCATGTGCTGCACTTCGGCGCTGAATTCGCCGCCTTCTCCGTTGAACAAGGTCAATGGATGACCGGGCTGCATGCGTAACACTTGTACATGGCGTGCAGCGGTCGGCGGCAAGTCGATCGCTTGGCCGCTCGCCAAGGGCAGGGGGCAGTAAAAGCGCGCCACTTTAGCCGGGTCCGCCAGCGTTGGGGGTGAGGCGCGGAAAAGCCAAGCTGATGGCGGGCTCGGTGCCCTCCATCTTGTCTATCCATCGCAGCAAGGGCGTGAGTTCGCTGTAGCGGCTGGCTGTGGCACGGATGTAGCCGATGAAGCGCGGCGCATCGGCCAAGTATTTGGGCTTGCCATCGCGCAAGGTCAGGCGCGCAAAGATGCCCGCTACTTTGAGGTGGCGCTGCAAGCCCATCCACTCCACCGCACGATAGAACGCACCAAAGTCATGGTGCCAGTCTTCAAAGTCCATCAGGCCGAGTTTGCGGGCACGTTCCCAATAACGGATGGTCACGTCGAGCACCACGTCTTCTTCCCAGGTCAAAAACGCATCGCGCATCAGGCTCGCCATGTCGTAGGTCACAGGGCCATAGACGGCGTCTTGAAAATCCAACACGCCTAAGCGCTTTTCAGCGGGGTCGTGCGGCATCATCAAGTTACGCGGCATGAAGTCGCGGTGCACATACACACAGGGCGAAGCCAAGTTGCGTTGCACGATGGTTTGAAAGGTTTTATCCAGCATCTCGCGTTGGGTGCTGTCCATTTGCAGCTGACGGTGCTGGGTGATGTACCAGTCGGGGAATAGCGACAGTTCACGTTGCAACAACACCTCGTCATACGCAGGCAACACGCTTGGGCGGCTGCTTTGTTGCAACGCCAGCAGGGCATCCAATGCACGCATGTACAGGCCGTGGTTGGCTTGCGGGTCAACGCGGTTCATCACATCCATCATGGTTTGGGCGCCAATGTCGTCGAGCAACATGAAGCCCTGTGGCTCGTCCCAGGCCAAGACGCGAGGAACGTACAAGCCCGCGTCCTGCATCAAGCGGGCGATGCGCACAAAGGGTTCGCAATTTTCCTTGTCAGGCGGCGCATCCATGACGATGCATGCGCCGTTCACGGTATCGACACGGAAATAGCGCCTGAAACTGGCATCTGCCGAGGCGGCCCGCACGGTAGCGGGCAACACACCATGGGCGCTGGCCTGGGCGTCTAGCCATTGGTGAAATGCCGCTTGGCGTGCAGGCTGAGCCCACTCAATGGGGGCAGATGAAGCCCCTTGGGGGGATGTGCCCGAAGGCTGATGAAGTGAGGGTGTGCTCATGGATAATCTAAATTCTACAAATGGCCTGTGGTTTCAGGGCCCGCTCATTCAAAGGTCTTTTCGTTTACATGCCGTTGCTCCATTTTCACCGCCAAATTCGCGCCCTGTCGTGGCTGGTGATGGGCATGGTGGGCGGCCACACGGTGGCGCAAGCGCAATCCATGAACGCCCCGCCTTTGGTGCTGCGCTCTAGCAGTTTGCTGCAGGAAAAAATTCCCGGCGACACGCGAAGCCAAGTGCCCACCTTCATTCAAAGCGACACCCTGAACGAGCGTGCCAATTTTCAAACCACCCTCGATGGCCAAGTGGTTTTGCGCCGTGGCGAATTGCTGCTCAAAGCAGATAACCTGGACTACGACCAGCCCAACGACCTGGCCAAAGCGCGTGGCAATGTTTACATCAACCAAGCGGGCAACGTGTATCAAGGCCCCGCCTTGGATTTGTACATGGACGCGTTTGAAGGCTTCTTCACACAGCCCAACTACCGACTTCAGAAAAACAATGGCTACGGCAAAGCAGACCGCATCGACTTTGTGGACAAAGCGCACACCGTCATGCACAACGCCACCTTCACCACGTGTCAGCGCAAGCCGGGGCCCAACTGGATGCCTGATTGGTTTTTCAGGGGCGACAAAATTTCCATCGACACCGACCGCAACACCGGCGTGATCCAAGGTGGCACGCTGCGTTTCAAAGATGTCCCGCTGCTGCCCATTCCGGAGATGGAGTTCCCGCTCAGTGACGAACGTCATTCCGGTTTGTTGCCCCCCAGCATCGGTGTCGACAACATCGGCGGCTTGGAATACACCCAGCCTTACTACTGGAACTTGGCGCCCAACCGCGACATGACGTTTTTCCCCACTTACTGGAGCAACCGCGGCATCAATTTGGGCACGGAGTTTCGTTACCTAGAAGGCGCCGCGCCCCAACCTCCCTTCCAAGGCCAAATGCGCTTTGACTACATGGAGAAGGACAAACTCCGCAACGATGCACGTCGCTGGGGCATCCAGTACACGCACACCGGTGTTGCCAACCCGAGTTTTGCAGGCGGTGGGTTGGGCTTGGGCTTGAGCATCAACCGCGTGAGTGATGACGATTACTGGAAAGACTTTTCCATGATCGGCGGCGCGGGCATCCAACGCCTGCTGGCTAACGACGCGGCCCTCAGTTGGACCAATGGCTACATCACCACAGGCATTCGCGCCCAAAAGTGGCAAACCCTGCAAGACTTGGCCAACGTCAACAACCGCATCACGCCCCCGTTTGACCGTGTGCCTCAACTGACGGCACGCATGCAACGCTTCAACACCAACGGCTTTGACTTCAGCCTCGATGGCGACTTGACACGCTTCGCTTCTGTGCGCGACATCGAATGCGCCAGCGCCACAAGCAACGGGAGCAGCAAGTCTTTTTACAACTGTGCGCCCGATGCTGACCGTGCCGTGACCGTGGCCCAAGTGAGCCGCCCCTTTGTGTCGCCCTACGGCTATGTGACCCCCAAAATACAAATGCACGGCCGAAGCTACCAATTCAATGGCGGCTTACCCAACACCTCGTTTTACGGCGGTCACCAGGGTCAAGCCTCGGCCAGTGTCACGACGCCCACGTTTAGCGTTGACGCGGGCATGGCATTCGAGCGCAACCATCGCTTGTTTGATCGGTCTTGGGTTCAAACCCTGGAGCCGCGCGTTTTCTACGTCTACACGCCCTACCGCGAGCAAAACTATTTGCCCAATTACGACTCGGGTGGGAACGCGTTCAACTTCGCCAGCATCTTCACCGAGAACGCATTTGGTGGGCATGACCGTATCTCCGACAGCAAGTTGTTAACGCTGGGTCTGACCTCTCGTTTCATTGACCCTGACACAGGCGCTGAGGGCGCTCGGTTCGGTGTGGCGCAGCGCTTGCGCATGCAAGAGCAACGCGTCACGCTGCCAGATGACCCTACCGCCAAATCCGGCATCAGTGACATCTTGGGCGGCGCCTCCTTCAATCTGTCGAGGGCTTGGGCGCTCGACTCCACCGTGCAATACAACCCCAAAACGGACAACTTTTTGCGCCGCATTGTGGGTGGACGTTACAACCCAGGCTCTTACCGCATCATCAACGCGGCTTATCGCTCTGAAAATGATGAATCGGCCAACGTGGTCTCCAAACAGCTGGACATGGGATGGCAATGGCCACTGCATGATCTATGGGGTGGCGCCGACAGCCATGATGGCCAAGGCCGTGGCCTGGGTGAAGGGCGCTGGTACAGCGTGGCGCGCATGAACTACAACATGGTGGACAAAAAAGTCGTCGAGTCTGTCATCGGCTTCGAATACGATGCAGGGTGTTGGCTCAGCCGAACGGTGATCGAACGTTTGCAAATTGCCGATGGCTTGGCGCGTCAACGTATCTTGTTTCAACTCGAATTTGTGGGCTTCTCGCGCGTCGGGACCAACGCCATGGGCTCGCTAAGAACCAATGTGCCACGCTACCAACCCTTGCGCCAACCGACAATGACTCCTAGCCGTTTTGGCAATTACGAATAATGGTGACCATGCCCTGTTTAAAAATCCGCTCACTCCTCGCCTGGACCCTGCTGGCTTGGACACTGTCTGCCGTGGCACAAGCCCCGACAACTAGCCGCGCGATGGGTCGCGACTTCATTGTGGCGGTGGTCGACTCGGTGCCTATCACCAACCACGACGTGACTTTGCGCGTGCCCCAGTTGCGCGATCAGCTCAAACAACAGGGCAATTCTGTACCCGAGGCAGATGCGCTCCTCAAGGTCGCGCTCGAGCGCTTGATCATTGAAAGGGCCTTGTTGGAGTTTGCCAAAGACACAGGCGTTACCGTTGACGACGATGCCGTCGACCAAGCAGAACAACGCATCGCGGCACAAAACCAAATGAGTCCCTCTGCGTGGCAGCAAAAATTGTCCGCCGAGGGCATCAGTGCCGCTCGTTTTCGTCAAAACCTACGTGATCAACTGACATTGCAACGCCTGACCGAGCGCAACGTGCCGTCACGCATCAAGATCAGTGATGTGGAAATTGACCAAGCAGTTCGTGAGCGGCAAGCCGCGAACTCAGGCAACAACCCTGATATCGATTTAGGTCACATTTTGATCACCGTCCCCGAGAAGGCCACGGCAGCCGAAGTGGCGGCGCTGCAAGACAAAGCGCAAGCCGCCTTGGCGCGGGTCAAGCGCGGCGATGATTTTGGCGTCGTGGCCAAAGAGATCTCTGAAGGCGCGGAGCGAGACAAAGGCGGTTTGATGGGCCTGCGTCCTGCCAATCGTTATCCCACGTTGTTTGTGGATGCCATCAAAAACCTTCAAATCAACGACAGCATTTTGGTTCGCTCGGGCGCAGGCTTTCATGTCTTGAAGTTGGTCACCCAACGCGCCAGTCAAGTGCTGACGATCACACAAACGCGGGCTCGGCACATTCTGTTGCGCCCCGGGGGTCAGCTCAGTCAAACCTCTGCGCGTGCGAGGTTGGCAGACTACAAGCGCCAAATTGAATCGGGCAAAGCGGACTTTGCCAAGCTAGCGCGTGAGCATTCTGAAGATGGCAGCGCTTCTGACGGTGGTGATTTGGGCTGGTCAACGCCAGGCATGTTTGTGCCGGAATTTGAAGAGACGATGCGACAGCTCCAGCCGGGCCAAATCGCCGACCCCTTGATTTCTCGGTTTGGCGTGCATCTGATTCAGGTGCTGGAACGCCGTGAAGCCCCTATTTCTGAACGTGAATTGCGTGACATGGCGCGCAGCAGTTTGCGCGACAAGAAATTCGACGAAACCTATCAATTGTGGTCACAGGAAATCCGCGGTCGCGCCTTCGTTGAATACCGCGATGCACCCCAATAAGCGCCATTCCTCTTGAAACACATTGCACGCAAGCGCTTTGGTCAGCACTTTCTAACGGACCGCGCCATCATTGAAGGTATTGTCGATGCCATCAACCCTCAGGCAGGTGCGCCTATGGTTGAAATTGGTCCGGGTTTGGCCGCGCTCACGCAGCCCTTGGTCGAACGCTTGGGCCGTTTACATGTGATTGAACTCGACCGCGATTTGGCGGCGCGCTTGCGCGAACATGCACAACTCGACGTGATCGAGTCTGACGTGCTGCGTGTCGACTTCACACAGCTCGCTGCCGACCTCAATGCGCCCAAACTTCGCGTAGTCGGCAACCTGCCTTACAACATTTCATCGCCTATCCTGTTCCATTTACTCGCGCATGTGAATGCAGTGCAGGATCAACACTTCATGCTGCAAAAAGAAGTGATCGACCGCATGGTGGCAAAGCCTTGCTCTGGCGACTACAGCCGCTTGAGTGTGATGTTGCAGTGGCGCTATGCCATGGAAAACGTGTTGTTTGTGCCCCCTGAATCTTTTGACCCGCCGCCTCGCGTCGACAGCGCGGTGGTGCGCATGGTGCCGTTGGCGGAGCCGCCTCAGATCAACATCTCGTTGATGGAGGAGATGGTCAAAATCGCTTTCAGCCAGCGCCGTAAATTGCTTCGCCACACCTTGGGGCGATGGCTGGAGGACCGCCAATTCTCTGGGCACTTTGATGTGCATCGCCGCGCAGAGGAAGTGCCCGTGACAGAGTACGTGGCGCTGGTTCAAAGCCTTTAGAACACAAAAAGAAACCCGCCTGAGGCGGGTTTTGGATGGGCGGGGAAGCGCGGTCTTAAGCGGCCGTTTGCCAGTACCCTGCATTGAAGGGGCTGCTCATGCGCAAGGCCATCGGCGACACATCCACCAATTTGTCCGTTGGCATTTTTTCGCCCTCTTCCAACAGCTCAATACCGTCTGGTGACATGCCCGCTTTTTCTGATGAGGGCGCACGCGCCACAGAGAAAGAGTAAAAACAGCGGAAAGCCACTTTGCGATCTGACCAGTAATCAGAGGCTTCGCGGAAGATGTCCAGCAACTGTTCGCGGGCTTCTTTGTCAAATTTGGCGTGGGCGGGGATGTGCTCCAGCACCAAAATGAAGCCCGGCTGTGGGCCAGACTTGTGCAAGGGGTCGGTCATGCCGTCATACAAAGAGTCAAAGTTTTTGCTCGATTGAGGGAGCAAATTGAACTCTTTGGTGATGACGTCCAAGATGTCTTGCTTGCTTTGTGTTTGAGCCAAATTGACATACAAAAAGTGGTGACCGAGCTCTTGGGCGGACTCTTGCAAATCGGGCACGCGAAAAGCACGGATGGACTGAACGATATTTGTTTTAACGGTACGCAAAGGCATGGGGGATCGCCGTTCCTGAGACTTGAGAAATTCGTGAAACCTTCGGGTAAACCCGAAAATCGAAAACGCTAGTGTCTTCGAATTGCCACAAAAAAGCAAGGCCTCGCCCATTTCTGGGGAGACCTTGAAGGGGTATTAACTAAATTTACCTAACCGCGCTGGCGTCCGCCACGGTCAAGGCTGTCATGTTGACGATACGGCGCACGGTGGTGCTCGCGGTCAAGATGTGCACGGGTTTGGCCGCACCCAGCAGAACAGGGCCGATGGCGATATTGCCGCCTGCCGCCGTTTTGAGCAGGTTGTAAGCAATGTTGGCCGAGTCCAAGTTGGGCAACACGAGCAGGTTGGCGTCGCCGATCAAGGTCGTGTCCGGCATTTGGGCCTCACGCGCATGACCATCCAAGGCGGCATCGCCATGCATCTCGCCGTCCACCTCGAGCCAAGGCGCCTTTTTGCGCACCAAGGCCAGGGTTTCGCGCATTTTGAGCGCAGATGGCTGGTCGCTGCTGCCAAAGTTGGAGTGCGACAGCAACGCGGCTTTGGGCTGAATACCAAAGCGGCGCATTTCCTCTGCCGCCATCACCGTGATCTCGGCCAATTGCTCGGCCGTGGGGTCGTAGTTGATGTGCGTGTCGACCAAGAACACTTGGCGATCCGGCAGCAACAAGCCGTTCATCGCGGCGTAGGTGCTGACACCTTTGCGATGGCCGATGACTTGGTCCACATAGTTCAAATGGGTCAGCGGCGTGCTCCACGTGCCACAAATCAAGCCGTCCACTTCGCCCTTGTGCAGCATCATGGTGCCGATGAGCGATAGGCGGCGACGCATATCGATCTTGGCCAGCTGCTCGGTCACGCCCTTGCGCGCGGTCAGTTTGTAATAGGTTTGCCAGAAGTCGCGGTAGCGGTGGTCTTGTTCCACGTTGACCACTTGGTAGTCCACGCCTTCTTTGAGGCGTAAACCGAATTTTTCAACGCGTTGCGCAATCACCGCGGGACGGCCAATCAAGGTCGGTTGTGCCAAACCTTCGTCCACCACAATTTGAACGGCGCGCAACACGCGCTCTTCTTCACCTTCCGCGAAACACACACGTTTTTTGCTGGCACGTTTGGCGGCCGCATAAATGGGCTTCATGATGGAGCCCGAGGCATACACAAAGCCTTGCAGCTTTTCGATGTAAGCCTCCATGTCTTGGATCGGGCGTGTGGCCACGCCACTGTCCTGCGCAGCTTTGGCCACCGCAGGCGCAATCTTCATCATCAAGCGCGGGTCAAACGGCTTGGGGATCAGGTACTCAGGGCCAAAGGCCAAGCTCTCGCCCGCATAGGCGGCGGCCACCACTTCGCTTTGCTCCGCTTGCGCCAATTCAGCAATCGCATAGACGGCGGCAATCTCCATCTCGTCGGTGATGGTAGAAGCGCCTGCATCCAAGGCACCACGGAAGATGTAGGGGAAGCAGAGGACGTTGTTCACTTGGTTGTGATAGTCGCTGCGACCCGTGGCGATGATGGCGTCGTCACGCACGGCTTTGACTTCTTCCGGCGTGATCTCAGGGTTGGGGTTGGCCAAGGCCATGATGATGGGCTTGTCGGCCATGCGCTTGACCATCTCGGGCTTCAACACGCCGCCTGCAGATAGGCCCAAGAACACGTCAGCGCCTTCGATGATCTCGGACAAGGTCCGCGCATCGGTTTTTTGGGCGAACTGAATCTTGTCTTCATCCATCAACTCGGTGCGGCCTTCATAGACCACGCCCGCTAAGTCAGTGACAAAAATATTTTTGCGCGGCATGCCCATCTTGAGCAACAAGCCCAAGCAGGCCAGCGCAGCGGCGCCGGCGCCCGAGGTGACGAGTTTGACGTTTTTGATGTCTTTGCCCGCTACTTTCAATCCGTTCAAAATAGCAGCGCCTACGGTGATGGCTGTGCCGTGCTGGTCATCGTGAAAGACGGGGATCTTCATGCGCTCGCGCAATTTGCGTTCGACATAGAAGCAGTCGGGCGCCTTGATGTCTTCGAGGTTGATGCCGCCAAACGTGGGCTCCAGCGCGGCAATGATGTCAACCAATTTGTCGAGGTTCTTCTCGTCAATTTCCAAGTCGAACACGTCAATCCCAGCAAACTTTTTGAACAAGACGCCCTTGCCTTCCATCACGGGCTTGGAGGCCAGCGGACCGATGTCCCCTAAGCCCAACACAGCCGTCCCGTTAGAGATGACCGCGACCAAGTTGCCGCGGCTGGTGTATTTGAAAGCGTTGTTCGGATCTTTGACGATTTCTTCGCAAGGTGCGGCGACGCCGGGTGAATAAGCCAAGGCCAAGTCATGCTGGTTCACCAGTTGCTTGGTGGCTTGTATCGACACTTTGCCGGGCGTGGGGAACTGGTGGTACTCGAGGGCGGCTCGGCGCAGCTCGGCGCGGGCTTCTGCACTGTTGTGAGAAGAATTGGAACTCATTGAAATCTCCTTGTGATGCAAAAGGCGGTGGTGCTTGGCAAAAGCACACCGCCTTGGCTTGTCAGTTCATTTTAGGCCCGCATGAGCGCTTCAATCTCGTCAGCATGCACAGGGACGGCACGTGTGATCAGTTCACAGCCTTGGCTGGTGACGATGGCGTCGTCTTCAATGCGGATGCCCAAGTTCCAAAAAACCTCGGGCACATCCGCTGCGGGCCGCACATACAAACCTGGCTCAATCGTCAGCACCATGCCCTCGCGCAAGAGACGACTGGGGCGGTTGACGATGGACTCGCCAGATAGCGGATCTTTGCGGTCACTGAGTTGGCCCAACTCTGAAGGCTCCACATAACTGCCGCAATCGTGCACATCCATCCCTAACCAGTGGCTGGTGCGGTGCATATAAAACGCAAAGTAGGCGCGTTTTTCAATCACGTCTTGCGCCGTGCCATGCTTGCTCTTGCTCAACAAGCCGAGGTCTAACAGCCCCTGGGCCAACACGTTGACCGTCGCCTCATGCGGATCAACAAATCGTGCGCCAGCTTTGGTTGCCGCCACGGCTGCTTCTTGACTGGCCAGCACCAAGTTGTAGAGGTCGCGCTGCGGCGCGGTGAACTTGCCGTTGGCAGGAAAAGTACGCGTGATGTCAGAGGCATACCCATCCAGCTCGCAACCTGCATCGATCAACACCAATTCGCCATCACGCACCGGCGCTGCATCGGCGCGGTAGTGCAACACGCAAGCGTTCGCGCCCGCGGCCACGATGGAGGTGTAAGCGGGGAACTGTGAGCCGTGCTGGCGGAACTCGTGCAGCAACTCGGCATCCAAGTGGTACTCGCGCACCTCTTGGCCCGCACGCAGCCGGCGTGCACTGGTTTGCATGGCGCGCACATGCGCCTGCGCGCTGATGGCGCTAGCTCGCCGCATCACCTCTTGCTCATGGGCGTCTTTGATGAGGCGCATCTCGTCTAATGGGCCACACACATCCCGCTGCTGCGCCGGACACTGCGCGCCAAAACGCACACGGCCGCGCACGGTATTGAGCCAACTGTCCACGCGCGTCTCCAACCCCTTGTGCGTCGCGAACGGGTACCACACCGTGTGCTGGTTCTCCAGCAACTTGGGCAGCTGCGTATCCAAATCTGCCACTGACAAGGCGGCACTGACGCCCAAGGCGGCCACAGCGGCATCCGGCCCCAAGCGATAGCCGTCCCATATTTCACGTTCCAGGTCTTTGGGTTGACAAAACAGGGTGCTGCGGCCCGATGCGTCAAGTACCAGCCAAGCATTGGGCTCGGTAAAGCCCGTCAGGTAATAAAAATAGCTGTCGTGTCGGTACGCAAAATCACTGTCACGGTTACGCGCACGCTCAGGTGCCGTAGGGATGATGGCCACGCCTGCCTCGCCCTTTTCGCCCAACTGAGCCGCCAACCTTGCGCGGCGGGCGGCATAAATGTCAACGTGTGCAATCGGTGCTGTCATGTCAAACCTTGTCTGTTCAAGTGGCGTTGAGTTGCGCCAAACGCTCGGGCGTTCCCACGTCCGTCCATGCGCCTGTATAGAGCGATGCGCTGACGCAAGCATTGTCCATGGCCGTCCGCAGCATGGCCGCCAAAGGGGCTTTCAGACCCGATGGATTGCCCGCAGGAATATTGCACCATGGTGCTTCGAAAAAAGCGCGTTTATACAGGGCGATGGTGCTAAAGGTGAAGCGCTGCCGATCTTCGTCAGTGGCTGGCCGCGTGAGCTTCGGCAAGTTCAGCGCTAGGCCGTCTGAGGACAAACCAAAGTCACCGCCTAAGTTGTGTTCGGGGTTGGGTACCAGCCAAATATGCGCCAAGGACGAACTGGCCTGAAAACTTGCATAGGCTTCGGACGAATACACAAATTCTGGCGCAAACACATCGCCCGCCGCCGCCCAAAACACCGGCGCCAATTGGGGCAAGGCGCGTGCAATACCGCCCGCTGTCTCTAGCGCCCCGCCAAAGTCCACGCCCTCTTGCGAGTACTGCAAATGCATGGGCGCTTGACCCGCCGTGTCAAAGACCCGGCCAAAGTGCTGAGGAATTTGCTCGCCCAGCCAAGCCGTGTTGATGACCAAACGTGTCACGCCGCCGCGTTGCAGGCCTTGCATGGCCCATTGCATCAGGGGTTGTCCACGCACGGGCAACAAAGGCTTAGGCGTGAAGTCCGTAAGAGGCCGCATACGTTCGCCGCGGCCTGCGGCCAAGATCAAGGCCGTGGCCAAAGGCGATGAATCGTCAGAAATGAAGCTTTTTGTCATCACTTGTCAGTGTAGCGAGCGTGCATGGATGAAATTAAGCCTGCGCTGTCGCCCACGGTCAGCCTCAGGTAGGCAGGCTCGTTAAAATCGTGGTTTTCCCTATCACCCCACCGGAGTCGCCTGACATGGCAAACACCCAACAAATGGCCAGCGCTATTCGCGCCTTGGCAATGGACGCTGTACAACAAGCCAACTCCGGGCACCCCGGCGCGCCCATGGGCATGGCCGATATCGCGGTCGCTTTGTGGGGCGACCACTTACACCACAACCCCTCCAATCCGCATTGGCTCAACCGCGATCGCTTTGTCCTGTCGAATGGCCACGGCTCGATGCTGATTTACGCCTTGCTCCACCTCACGGGCTATGACTTACCCATGAGCGAGTTAAAAAACTTCCGTACCTTGCACAGCAAAACCGCGGGTCACCCCGAAGTGGGCGTGACGCCAGGCGTTGAAACCACCACTGGCCCCCTAGGCCAAGGCATCACTAACGCGGTGGGCATGGCGCTGGCTGAAAAGCTCTTGGCTTCTGAATTCAACCGCGATGGACACGACGTGGTGGACCACCACACCTACGTTTTCATGGGTGACGGCTGCTTGATGGAAGGCATCAGCCACGAAGCGTGTTCGCTCGCCGGTGCATGGAAACTGAACAAGCTCATCGCGCTGTACGACGACAACGGCATCTCCATCGACGGCCAAGTGGCCCCTTGGTTTGCCGACAACACACCTGAGCGTTTCAAGGCCTATGGCTGGAACGTGATCGGCCCTATCAATGGCCACGACGCAGCCGTGGTGAGTCAAGCGATTGCCAGCGCCAAGCTGAGCAAAGACAAACCCACACTCATTGTTTGCAAAACCAGCATCGGCAAAGGCAGCCCCAACCGTGCTGACACGGCCAAGGCCCACGGCGAACCTCTGGGCGCTGAAGAAATTGCACTCACGCGCGCCGCCATTGGCTGGAGCCACGCTCCGTTCGAAGTGCCTGCGGAGGTGTATGCCGACTGGGACGCCAAAGTCAAGGGCAAAGCCCAAGAGGCCGCTTGGAAGCAAACCTTTGCCGCTTACAAAGCCGCGCACCCCGAGCTGGCCAAAGCACTGCAACGCCGCATGGCGGGCGAATTGCCCAAGAACTTTGCACAAACCGTGGTCGACACCGTGATCGACGCGCACACCAAAGCCGAAACCGTGGCCAGCCGCAAAGCGAGCCAATTGGCGTTGGAGCTCTTCACCGCCGCCTTGCCCGAACTCTTGGGTGGCAGCGCTGACTTGACCGGCTCCAACTTGACCAATACCAAATCCACCCCCAACTTGCGCTTTGATGCAGCAGGCCATGTGGTGAAAAACGACGCTGGCCAAGGTGGCCGCCACATCAACTACGGCGTACGCGAATTTGGTATGGCGGCCATCATGAACGGCGTGGCTTTGCACGGCGGCTTCATCCCCTACGGCGGCACGTTCCTCACCTTTAGCGACTATTCACGCAACGCCATTCGCATGGCCGCGTTGATGAAGCAGCGTGTGATCCATGTGTTCACTCATGATTCCATTGGCTTGGGCGAAGACGGCCCCACACACCAATCCATCGAACACGCAGCGTCCCTGCGTTTGATTCCGAACCTGGACGTGTGGCGTCCTGCTGACACGGCGGAAACCGCGGTGGCGTGGGCGGTGGCTTTGCAAAACACCAGCCGCCCAACCGCCTTGTTGTTGAGCCGCCAAAACTTGCCTTATTTGCCCAAAGGTGATGCCGCCCCGCACAAAACCGCTGGCGACATTTCAGGACTTGATGCGATGAACAAAGGGGCTTACGTGTTGGCCGAGCCCTCGGAAGTGGGGCTTAAGAAAAAGGCGCAAGCCGTCATCATGGCCACGGGCTCTGAAGTGCAGCTAGCCATGAAAGCGCAAGCCTTGTTGGCCGAACGCAAGATTGCTGTGCGCGTGGTGTCTGTGCCCAGTACCACCACCTTCGACCGTCAAAGCGTGGCCTACAAATCGGCCGTGCTGCCCGCTGGCGTGCCGCGCATCGCCGTGGAAATGGGCTCGACCGATGGCTGGTGGAAATACGGCGTGTCGGCCGTGGTCGGCATTGACACGTATGGCGAATCGGCACCCGCGCCGGTTTTGTTCAAACACTTCGGGTTCACGCCTGACAACGTGGCCGACACGGTTCAAGCCGCTTTACAAAAACACGCTTGAGTCCCTACAAGTTTTTAACTTCCCCTTGAGACCTTCACATGACCATCAAACTTGGCATTAACGGCTTCGGCCGTATCGGTCGTTTGGCTTTACGCGCAGCGCTGAAGCACGGCTACACCGACATTCAAATTGTGGGCATCAACGACCCCAAACCTGCAGATTACTTGGCCTACATGCTGAAGTACGACAGCGTGCATGGCCGTTTTGATGGCACGGTCGAGCATACCGACGACGCGCTGATCGTGAATGGCAAAAAGATCAAGCTCTCTCATGAGCGTGATGCACACAACCTGCAATGGGGCAAGATGGGTGTGGACATCGTGCTCGAATGCACCGGCCACTACTTGACCGAACCGACCAGCCAAATGCACATTGCGGCAGGAGCAAAGAAGGTTGTCATTTCTGCCCCCTCCAAAGACAGCATCCCCATGTTCGTCTACGGCGTGAACCACAAAAAATATGCCGGTGAAACCATTGTTTCCAACGCTTCTTGCACCACCAATTGTTTAGCCCCCGTGGTCAAGGTGTTGAACGACAAGTGGGGCATCAAGCGTGGGCTGATGACCACGGTGCATGCGGCCACCGCCAGCCAAGCCACCGTGGACAGCTCATCGCGCAAGGACTGGCGCGGGGGTCGTGGCATTTTGGAAAACATCATTCCCTCAAGCACGGGTGCAGCCAAGGCGGTGGGTGTGGTGATTCCAGAAATCAAAGGCAAGATCACGGGCATGGCTTTCCGCGTGCCGACCTCCGATGTGTCGGTGGTCGACTTGACGGTTGAGTTGAACAATGACGCCAGTTACGCGGATATTTGTGCCGAAATGAAAGCGCAAAGCGAAGGCGCACTGAAAGGCGTGCTGGGTTACACCGACGAAAAAGTCGTGTCTACCGACTTCCGGGGTGAGCCTTGCGCCAGCGTTTTCGATGCCACGGCAGGTATCGCCTTAGACAAGCGTTTCGTCAAGATCGTGGCCTGGTATGACAACGAGTGGGGCTATGCCAAGCAGTGCTTGGAAATGATCCGCGTGGTCGCTAAAAAGAAGTAACGCTCCTACGTCCCACCTGACAAGCGCCCTCGGGCGCTTTTCTTTTTCTGTTTTGATCTGCCACGTAAAAAGAATACGTGTTT
>CANGML010000015.1 GCA_947454585.1 Comamonadaceae bacterium | reverse complement strand
GCTCGCTAGGCCGTCGCTGGTGCAATCTGGGAAACCAGGCACTGGAGGAACGTCCGGACTGCGTAGGACAGCGTAAGAGGTAACACCTCTCCACCGTGAGGTGAGGATTAGAGCAACAGAGACGAGCCGCTTGAGTGCGGGTGAAACGGGCAATCTCTACGCGCAGCAATACCAAGTAGGCCAACGTTGAGGCGGTCCGCTGAGTTGGCGGGTAGGTAGCACCGAGCCGAGTGGGTGACCCTCGGCCCAGATTAATGACGGTCACGCCGTGGGCAACCACGGTGCACAGAATCCGGCGTATCGGCGAGCTTCACACTTTTTAAAGCGGGGTTAACTCAACCACGCGCGGCTGGTTCAAGACTGGCGTCGGCGTAAAACCCTTTTGTGAAAAGTAAACCACCATCGTTTCTTTGAAGTCATCGGGTCCGATGGTGTGCAAATTGAATTCGCCATTGAACCCTTGCGCGTCTTGCTTGAACTCCACCATCACGAGGGGTCGATCCGTCAGTTTGGCCAGGCTACAGAGCCAATGAAAGGTGCGTGCAGGGATGCGTGCGCCTGTCGCGACGGCCACGATGACATCTTCGTTCTGCCATTGCAACTGGTTCATCATCACGATGGCACCCGACTGATCGGGCCGCATGTTGGGTGGCAACAAGGTGCCCTCCATGCGCCAAGCGCAATGAAAACTTTGGCAGGGATCGGCGGGTCGGTCGTCGTAAACGCCACAACCTTGGTGGCTGCAGTGGCTGCAAGCCTTGCCTAGGTGGGCTTGCACCTCAGAGGTTTGGATGTCTAACCAACCTTCGCAACAGGCGGTACAGGGTTGGCAATTTCGCTGATTAATAAGGGGCATCTGTGCACCTTAGTGCGAGTGCCCCTCCGCGTGGGTGACGCCTGCGTCATGGGGATGATGAATGACGCAGATGTCACTCAGGGCTAAGGCTGCGAATCCGTTCTACATGCGCCAACAACGAGCGCATGGCCACAGGCCACAGGCGCGGTGGCACATCGTCATAGGCTTGCTTGACCCAATCGTCCATGCTGGCGTCGGGGTGCTGTTGCATCACCCCCAAAATTTTGGCTTCGCGTTTGAGTCGATGCGCTTTGAGATGCGCAATACAGGCGCGTGCATCGTGCGGTTGGTCCCACAGATTGCCCAACACGTAGCCATGCGCTGGCAAGATAAATTCGATCCGATCTTGCGCGCAAGCCGCGAGCAGTTTGTCGAGCGACGCCAAGTAGTCGTCCATGTGGCCATCGGGCGGGTCGATCACGGTGGTGCTGCCATTGAGCACGTGGTCACCGCTGAACAGCAGACCTTCTTCTTCAAGCACCAAGCACAAATGATTGGCCGCATGGCCCGGCGTGTGGATGACGCGCAGGGTGTGCGTGTGGTGGTGACTGTCGAGCACCAAGCACTCGCCATCACTGAGCGCGCGGTCGGGGTTGAAGCTGCTGTGTGCCCGCGCAGTTGCATGCGATGCCAGGCCCAGGATGGGCGGCGTGTGCCCGTGTTGGGTGCACAAGGCTTGCAGTGGCGCGGCGCCCGGCGAGTGGTCTGGGTGCGAGTGGGTACACACGATGTAGCGGATCTGGCCGCCTGCGGCGCGCCACAAGCGGTCCAGGTGTTCAGCGTCAGCAGGGCCGGGGTCGATGGCGGCATAGCCCGTGTCGGGGTCACCTACCAAATAGCTGTTGGTGCCAGGCCCCGTCATCACGCCAGGGTTGGGGGCGGTCAGGCGCTGCACATTTTTCAGCAGCAGCACAGGTTGGTCGGTGACCCAATCCAGGTGATGCACGAGTTGCCCATCCGGGCTGGTCAGAGCCAATTCGCCGAAGGGGCTCTCGTGCTCCATGTAGCGGGTTTCCTTGCCGTTCAACCAGCCTGCGCGCGGGCAACTGGTGAACCAAGGCTGTTCGCTGGCGCAATCGGCCAGCACTTGGGCCACGCAGGTGTAGCGTTGCAAGCGCTCGAGCGTTCGAAGGGTGGGAAAGATGATGAAAAAGTTGCCTTCGGCGTGCCGCGCCAAGGCGTCTGCAGGGCGCACCCAGACTGGCTCGAACTGTTCTTTTTCGTCCGCAATTGGGGTTTGAGCATCGGGCATGCGTGCCACCAAAAATGGCACATCAAAGCGGCGGGGCAGGTCGCGGTCGGTGATCCAGTGGGCCAAAACAAAGACCTCATCTGCCGCCAGGGTCAGCCCACGTGCGGCGCACTGCGCGGCAAAAGTGTCTGGACTGGCATCGCGGTCGAGTGCTGCGATGTCAGCAGCGTTGGCCATGTGTCCCTGGCCGTGGCGGGCCAGCAAGATGCCGAGTTCTTCAAAGCTCTCGCGAATGGCGGCGATGGCTTGGGTAAGGTGTAAATCACTTTGCGTGGTGCGGCGATGCGCATGGGCATGGGCTTTGGCATCTGCGGCTTCTATGCCACCGCCAGGAAACACATAGGCGCCCGGTGCAAAGCTGGCGCTCATGGCGCGCCGGGTCATCAAGACTTCCAGGCTTTCTGGGCCATCGCGCAGCAACAAAATCGTGGCCGCAGGCAACAAGCGCGCCGGCTCACGTGGGGAATGAAGGAGTTGGGTGGGTCTGACCATGGCCACATTATGTGTAAACGGGCAAAAATCAGTTTTATGCGTGTTTACCCATAAGTAAAAGCCACAGACATCCGACGGGCTGCAGCAGGAACAATTTCGACCAAGACAAATACCAAGGAGTTTCCACCATGCAGCGACGCACTTTTCACACTGCGCTGGGCTTTGCCCTGACCTTGGCTGCGCTGAGCGCGCCTCAATTGGCGTTGGCACAAGCTTGGCCAACCAAGCAGCCCATCAAGTTGGTCGCCGTGTTTCCGCCCGGCGGATCGGTGGACCAAGTGGCACGCATCATTGCGCAGCCCTTGCAGCAGCAATTGGGACAGACGGTGATTGTGGAAAACCGGGGCGGTGCCTCCGGCGTCATTGGCACGGCCGCCGTGGTGCAAGCACCGGCGGATGGCTATACCTTTGCGGTGGTGTTCGACACCCATGGCGTGAACCCCAGCCTGAACCCCAATATGCCCTTTGATTCCAAGAAAGATTTGATACCGTTGGTCTTGGTCGGCACGTCTCCCATGGTGTTGGCCACCAACGTCAATTCGGAATACAAAACCTTTGCCGATGTCGTCAACGCGGCCAAGGCCAAAAAGAATGTGAGCTTTGGCTCCATCGGTAACGGCAGCTTGGGCCACTTGGCCATGGCGTTGTTAGGCAAAGACGCCAACGTGGAATGGACGCATGTGCCTTACAAAGGCGGCGGCCCCTTGATGAGCGACGCGGTCGCGGGCCATGTGCCTTTGTCGATTGGTTCGGTCTTCGTCACCAAACCCCACATTGACAGCGGCCGTATGCGCCCCTTGGCCGTGACCACCACCAAACGTGCGGCTGACTTGCCCAACGTCCCCACCATTGCTGAAAACGGCTATCCCGGTTTTGAAGCACCCGCGTGGTGGGCGGTGTTGGCCTCCACCAAGACCCCTCCCGAGATCGTCAAACGCATGAATGAAGAGCTCAACAAAGTCTTGAAGAACCCCGACGTGGCCAAGAAGTTGGACGCGCAGGGCATTGATGTCATGGGCGGCTCTGTGGCGCAAGCGTCGACCTTCATTGACAAACAAATGACCATCTGGGCCAAGGTCGTCAAGGACAACAACATCAAGGCTGACTGACACGCTTGTGTCAACGCCCATCAAGGTCATTTGTGGATTTCAGTTTATTTTTTGACTCGCCTTACTTGCCCTATGCGGCCCTAGGCGCGATCTTGGTGGGTTTGTCAAAAGGGGGCTTGCCGTCGACGGGCAGCTTGGCGGTGCCCATTCTGTCGCTCGTCATGTCACCCATCAAGGCCGCCACCTTGTTGCTGCCGATTTACGTGATCTCCGATGCGGTGGGCATTTGGTTGTACCGCAAAAACTTCAGCCCTTGGAATTTGAAACTGCTGATTCCTGCGGGTGTCTTTGGTGTCTTTGTCGGGTGGTTGACTGCCTCCGTGATTCCCGAAAAGATGGTCACGTTGTTGATTGGCGTGATTGGTGTGTTGTTTTGTTTGAACACTTGGCTGCGCAAGAAACCCACCGGCACGCCTAAGCCACCGAAGTTGCTGCCGGGCCTGTTTTGGGGCACCTTGTCGGGCTTCACCAGCTTTATCTCACACGCAGGTGCGCCGCCTTATCAGGTCTATGTCTTGCCCCAACAGCTGCCCAAAGCCGTGTTTGCCGGCACATCCACCTTGGTGTTTGCCGCCATCAATTTCGCCAAGATCCTGCCTTATCAAAACCTGCGCCCCTACGCGATGGGTGATTTGATGGACGCTTTGGTGTTGATCCCTTTTGCCATTGGCGGTACCTTCTTAGGTGCCGTGTTGACCAAAAAAATACCGGATGTGTTGTTCTTCCGCTTGGTCCAGATCGGGCTGTTTGCGATTTCGCTGAAGCTGATTTGGGGCGTGAGAGATGTGTTCTTTTTTTAAAGTATTGACGGATCGCTGAGGCCATGACCCACCACCCAGACCCCTACCAAGCCTTGATGCCCTACCCCCCTTGCGCCGTCATGCACGCCGACCAAGGACCCTTGCAGGGTTTGTCGTTTGCCGTCAAAGATTTGTTTGATGTGGCGGGTTACCCCACCAGTGCGGGCCAGCCACACATGCTGGCGCTGTCGGGTATCAAGACCCACACCGCGCCTTGGGTGCAGCAGTTTTTAGACGCAGGGGCGCAATTCATCGGCAAGACCGTGACGGATGAATTGGCCTTTTCGCTCAATGGGCAGAATGCGCATTTTGGCAATCCCCTGAATGGCGCTGACCCTTTACGTCTGAGTGGCGGGTCTTCTTCGGGCTCGGCCTCTGCAGTCGCCCATGGCATGTGCGACTTCGCGCTGGGCACCGATACAGGCGGCTCCATCCGCGCCCCAGCCAGCCACAACGGCTTATTCGGTTTACGTCCCACGCATGGGCGTTTCGATATGGCGGGCAGCCATGCCTTGGCGCCTAGCTTGGATGCGCCAGGTTGGTTTGCGGGCGACATTGGCGTCTTCTCCCGGGTGTCGCACGTGGTGTTGTCCGAGCCCATTGCAGCCAAGCCCGTGCGCTTGGTGCTGGGACAAGAGTTTTGGGACTTGTTAAGTCCTGCGGTGCAAGCCGCGCTCCAACCCGCGCTGGATGCGCTGGCGCGTAGCTTGGGCCAAATCGAACGTGCCTCGGTGTTGAACATGTCCTTTGATGACCTGACCCTGGCGTTTCGCCAAACCCAAGGCTGGGAAGCTTGGCAAGTCAATGGTGACTTCATTCGTCGCCACAAGCCGCTGCTGGGCCCCGGCGTGGCGCAGCGCTTTGAATGGTCGAGCCAGGTGACGCACGCGCAATACCAACAAGCGCAAACCGTGCGTGCCGCGCTGAAAGATCACATGGTGCAGGTCTTGTCCCAAGACACCGTGCTGGTGCTGCCTACCATGCCCGACTGTGCGCCCTTGATCAGCCAAACCGATGCGGAGCTGGAGAACTACAGAGCGGCGAGTTTGAAGCTGCTCAGCGTGGCAGGCTTGACGGGCTGTCCCCAAATCAGCCTGCCTTTGGTTCAACACCAAGGTGTGCCCTTGGGCATCTCTTTGTTGGGCGCAGCCAACCAAGATGCCCTGCTGGTCGGCTTGGCCCAGCAAGTGACGCAATGACGTTTTAATACGGAACTTGCGCGCGGTACCAATCAGAGATTTGTTCACCAGTTTGGATCACCACGCCAGCGCGTGACTGGATGTGGTCGAGCAGTTTCTCAAAGTAGCCAATGCGGTGTGCCACGCCCGTCACATAGGGGTGCACGCTGATGGCCATCACGCGCGGAATGGTTTCGCTCTCTTGCCAGAGACGTTCAAACTGATCAATGCCGCGCAACAACATTTCTTCGGAACGGTTTTGTTGCAACAGCATCATAGGAATGTCGTTCAACTCAACGGTATAGGGCACCGACAGCACGGGCTTAGGCTTCGCCTGCAACCAAACTGGTTGGTCATCCAACACCCAATCGGCCACGTACTCGATGCCTGATTTGGACAGGCAGTCCAAGGTCTGGTCGTTCTCGGTCAGGCCCGGGCTTTCCCAGCCGACGGGGGCTTTGCCACAGAAACGCTGAATGGTGTCCACCGTTTGTTGGATCGCTTCTTGTTGGTTTTCCAACTTGTGCATGGGGCCTTGCACAAAGCCGTGGCCCATGATTTCCCAATCCTTTTTCAACGCAGATTCCACAATGCGTGGGTACGACTCGCAGACGATGCCATTGGTCGCCATCGTGGGCACGATGCCACGTTGGTTGAGGGCGTCATAGATGCGCCAAAAGCCCACCCGCATGCCGTACTCGTGCCAAGCCCAGTTGGGCACATCAGGCAGCAAGGGCTGGCCCATGGGTGGGCTCAACACCGTGCGTGGCATGGCACGTTCGATGCTCCAGTGCTCCACGTTCACGATCAACCACACCAACATGCGGCCATTGCCGGGCAGCTTGAGGGTGGGGCGGTCAACGATGGCTGAAAACGGCGCACGCGCGCTGATCAATGGGTTCATGGCTTACTCCTGAAGCAGGTTTTATTTGGACAGTTGCGAGCCAAACAAACCGGTCGGCTTGATCAGCAAAATCAGCAACATCATGGCAAAGGGCGCCATCACCGCCAGCGGCGCGTAAATCAGCGAGCCCAAGGACACCACTTGGCCGACCAGCAGCGAGGAATAGAGCGTGCCTTTGATGCTGCCCAAGCCCCCAATGATGACCACCATGAAGACAAAGGCGAGGATCTCGAGCCCCATGTGCGGATCGACCATGATGAGCGGTGCATAAATGCCGCCCGCCAATGCTGACAAGGCACCAGCCAAAACAAAGGTGATGGTGAACAAGCGCGCCGCATTGATGCCCAAGCCTTCCACGTGTTCCATGTCCTCGATGCCGGCCCGAATGGCTTTGCCAATGATGGTGCGGTTCAAGAACAACCAAATGCCCACATAAACCAGCACCGCGACCACGATGACAAACAAGCGGTAAACGGGGATGTCTGTACCCATCAGGTTAATCTGCTCATCCAAGGGCATGCGCACAGGGCGGGGCACAACGCCCCACAGTCCTTTGACTGCACCGATGCCACCCAACAAAATACCAAACGAGGTGATCATGCTGAAGGTGAGCTCGCGCTCGTAAATGCGTTTGAAGACCAAGCGTTCCACCGCGAAGGCGAGCAAGGCGCCGACCACCACGCCGCCCGCCACGCCGAGCCACAGGTTGCCCGTGAGCGCGCTGATGCTGTAGGTGATGTAAGCCCCCAGGGTGTAGTAGAGCAATTGGTCCAAGCTGATGATGCGCATCAAGCCGAAGCACAAGGACAAGCCAATCGAGATCAGGAAATAGATACTCGCCAAGCTGAGTCCAAAAATGACGCCCGAAAATAACAATTGCGCGGTCATGCGTTCCCCTTCTGACCCGACATGCGGCGCCACAAACTCTTGGTCCAATTTTCAAGCGTGCCGTAGAGGCCTACGGAGTTGGTCATCATGATGAAGACCAAGATAAAACCCACGATCAACTCCCAGTTGCCGATGAATTTGCTGGCGACATCACGCAAACCTGTGTAGGCCAAGGTGCCCACAATCGGCCCCCAAAGGGAGCCCACGCCGCCCAAGATGGTGACCACCACCGGGTCCGCCGTGCGCGAGTGCCCCGTGATTTCTGGGCTGACCGAGCCTAGATAAATCGCATACAAGCTGCCCGCCAACGCCGTGGTGGTGTTGGCGATGACGAAGGCCGTGAGACGGATTTTGAAGTTGTCGTAGCCGATGAACTCCAGCTTGGTTTCGTTGATTTTGGTGGCCAAGCAGCAAGCGCCAAACAAGGTGTCGTCCAGGTATTTGTACAAGGCCCAGACGGCTGCGCCAATCACAATACAAAACAAGAAGAACTCCGACGGTTTGGTGAGGTTGAACACGGGCGTGGCATCGATGTTGGTCAAGAACCACAAGCCGTTGTCGCCTTTGGTGATGTCAGAGAGCACCTTTTGCAGCATGTAGAAAATGATCACGGACAGGGCCAAGTTCACCAGCGCAAAGTAGTCACTGCGCAAGCGCACAAACAACAAGCCCACGATGAAGGCAAACACAAGTCCCACACCGAGGCCGATCACCAATCCGATGTAGGGATTGGTGCCGAAATAGAACAAATAGAAGGCGGTGGCATAGGCCCCCACGGCCAAATAAGCGGGTTGTCCGAAGGAGATGAAGCCCACGCGTCCCAGCAAGAAGTTACAGCCAATGGTGTAGATCGAAAAAACTATGACCTCGTTCATGAACGGCAGAGGGAGCACGAATTTCGCCAACCACAAGGCGGTGAACGTGAGCAAGATGCCACGCCACCAATGAAGTGAATTCAACATCGTCAGTCCTAGAGGTAATGTTCACACACGTCGGTGCGAATTTGGTCACCGGTCAACTCGGCCACAAAGCGGCCTTCTTTCAAGGCGTAGACCCGCTTGGAGATGGCACAAACCAAAGGCAAGTTTTGTTCCACGATCAGCACCGCAGCGGTCTTGCTGAGGTCGGTGAAGACATGTTTCAAATGCGTCACGATGCTGGGTGCCAAGCCCTCGGTGGGTTCATCGATCAGCAGCACCTTGGGTTGGCCCAAGATGGCGCGTCCGATCATGAGCATTTGTCTTTCGCCCCCGCTCAAATGGCCTGCCTTGCGGTCCATCAAAATTTGGAGTTTGGGAAAGTAGGTGATGACCGGGTCCCAGTTGTAGTCACCACTGGCATAGCTGCCGAGTTCGAGGTTTTCGCGCACGGTCAAGTCGGAAAACACGCGTTTGTCTTGCGGCACGTACTTGACGCCCAAGCGCGCCACTTCGAAGGGGCGTAAACCGGTGAGCTCGTGACCATGGCTTTTCACATGACCGCTGTCGCAGTGCAAGAAGCCAGAAATGCTTTTCAACAGGGTGGATTTGCCGGCGCCGTTGCGGCCGACACAGGCAATAATTTCGTTAGGCGCTAGGTGCAGATTGATGTCAAACAGCACATGCGCCTCCCCACGGGAGACATTCAAGTTCTGAACGATGAGGTGATCTTGGGTGTCAAGCATTCGCGTCTTCCGTTGCTTCAATTTGCCAGTAACTGCGCCTGACTTCGGGGTGTTTCAAGCACTCCTCGTAACCGCCTTCAGCGATCACGCGTCCTTCGTGCATGACGACCAGACGTTGTGCAAAGTCTTCAATGTGCGAGATTTTGTGCTCCACGATCAAAATCGTTTGGCGACCAATTTGTTGGCGCAACACTTTCAACACACCCTTGATTTCTGATTCGGCCAGGCCTGCCAAGGGCTCGTCCAACAGCAGCACCTCGGGGTCCGCCAAGATGGCCATGGCAATCTCAAGGCGACGTTTTTCGCCCAGGCTCAGGCTGCGCACCAAACGCGATTGGATGTCTTGCAGATCAAAGGTGTCAATGGCTTCGATGATTTTGGGTTCGTGATGCAAGCTGGCGGTTCGGGTGGTCAGCAGGCCCCAGATCGAGGTGGCGCAGTGCGCGCGGTAATACGCCAGCACCAAGTTGTCGCGCACCGAGAGCGTGTCAAACGTCGAGGTCAGTTGAAACGAACGCGTCAGGCCCTTGGCTACCCGTTCGGCTGGGCTGAGTGAGGTGATGTCCTCGCCCTTGTAGTGAATCGTGCCCTCACTGGGCGGAAACATGCCTGTGAGCAAATTGAAGAACGTGGTTTTCCCGGCCCCGTTGGAGCCGAGAATCGCCACCACTTCGTGTTCTGCCATCTGAAAATTCACATGGTCGACGGCAACCAAAGCCCCAAAGCGTTTGGTCACGCCTTGGGCTTGGAGAACCGGTGTTGCAGCGTTCTGAGGGTTCATGGGTGTGGTCTATCAATAGCCCAGTGACTTGAGGGAGGGCATGACTTGGTCGCCACCCACGGCGTTGATCACGTTGAACAGGTCCCACTCATTCTTTTGGTCTTTGGCGCCTTTGCCTTTGACCAAGAAGGCGGCGTACTTGTATTCCGCCGCATGGTCTTCACGCCAGCGCGCAGGGCCTTTGAGGGTGTTGAAGTTGCCGTTGTTGGCGCGCATGACCGCAGACACTTTGGCAGGGTCAAAGCTCTTGGCCTCTTCGAAGCCACGGAACATTTCCATGTAGGCGATGTAGGCGATCGCAGCATAGGCATCGGGTGGACGGCCATATTTGGCGCGGTACAAGTCGGTGAATTCCTTGGCAGACTTCGCCACTTCTTTGTCTGCAAAGTTGGCCAAGTCGTAGTAGAAGTAATGCATCGCATACACGTTCTCTAAGGCTTCAGGGGGCAGACCTTTGGCCACCACGTTGGTGATGAAGGCGTTGAAGATGGTGGTTTCTTTGTTCAGGCCCATTTGCTGGACTTGCTTGAGCAAGGCCACTGCATCAGCCGCAAATTGCGCGGAGATGAACACGTCAGGCTTGGCGGCGCGCACTTTTTGCAACACGGTGGTGAAGTCAGACGTGCCCAAAGACACTTCGTCGTAACCCACGATTTCAGCGCCGTACTCTTTGGCCGCTGCATACACGCCGTCACGGATATCCCAGCCAAAGCTGTCAGAGCGGGCCAAGAAGAAGATCTTTTTCTTGCCCAATGTTTTGATGGCGGATTGACCGGCCATGTAGCCCACCGTCCAGGGGCTGTAAGCCGTGGCATAGGTGGAGTCAGAGAGCTTGCCTTTTTGGAAGGCTTCTTTGGACATCACGCACACAGGGTAGTAGGGCAGCGGGTCTTTGCCCACCAAGGCGTTGATGGCGTAGGCGAGTGGGGCAAATGTTTGACCGCCCAAGCCTTTGATGCCCTCATCGCGCATGTAGCGGTAGCGGCGCACGCCCACGTCTTGCTTGGCTTCATCGTCACCGACTTCGCCTTCGACCAACACTTTGCCGCCTGGCATGTTCAAGCCACCGCGTTTGTTGATGACATCAATCGCCAACAGCGCGCCTTCTTTTTGTGTTTCGGCCACCGCAGCAAAGGTACCTGTCAATGGCAGCAGGATGCCGACTTTGACTTTGTCAGCCGCGTAGGCTTGACTGACCAGGGCGCTGCAGAGCGCCAAGGTCAAGGTAGATAGAAGTTTTTTCATGAGGCATGTCTCCTTAAGGTGAGCAAATGAACTAACAGAAACTAACAATCAGTGGGTGACTCAGTGGGTGGCTTCGCCGCCTTCAACCACCACGTTCTCGACCACGCCACCACCGGCGCGACGGAAAGCAGCCGCCGCCACATATTCGGGGGAGTTGAAGCAGTTGACGCCAGCTTCTAGCGTGGGGAACTCAATGACCACATAGCGGTTGAAGGTGTCAGGGCCTTCGTTCACTTGGTAGCGACCGCCGCGCGCCAAGACCTTGCCGCCATGTTTTTGAAGAATCCCGGGGACCTGATCGGTGTATTTTTTGTACTGAACGGGGTCTTGAATGATGCAGCGAGAGAGCCAGTAAGCAGCCATCGTGTGGTTCCTTTAAGTGATCAAATGATCTCAGCGAACTCTAACGCGCAGGGTGCGAAAATTTTTGTAACGTTGGTGACAAAAATCTCCGCACTAGGGTTTTCACTTTTAAGGAATGATCACGCTCGAACCGCTGGTGCGGCCCGACTCCAAGTCCGCATGGGCTTTGGCCACATCGGCCAGCGGATAGCGCTGGTTGATGTTGATCTTCAAGGCGCCTTTGGCAAACATGTCGAACACGGCCGCGGCCGAGTTGCGCAGGTCTTCGGTGGAGGCGGTGTAGGTGACCAGCGTGGGGCGTGTGAAATACAAAGAACCCATTTTTTGCAAGGTGCTGGCGGGCACAGGTGGTGGCGCGCCGGTGGTGGTGCCAAACGACACGAAGTAGCCGCGTGGTGCCAAGCTGTTGAGGGATTGGTCAAATGAGTTCTTGCCCACGGAGTCAAACACCACCGGCACGCCTGCACCGCCTGTGATTTCTTTGACGCGGGCAGGGATGTCATCTTTCAAGCGGTCCAAGCAGTGCTCGTAGCCGTTGGCCAAGGCGAGTTTGACTTTCTCGGGGCCGGCGGCCACGCCAATCATGTGGGCACCCAAATGCTTGCCCCATTGCCCTGCCAGCAGACCCACGCCGCCGGCAGCGGCGTGCATCAACACGTGCTGACCCTTTTTCACGGGGTAGCAGCGTTGCATCAAATATTCAACGGTCATGCCCTTGAGCAGGGACGCGGCGATTTGTTCGTCTTGCATGTGCGCAGGCGCATGCAACAAACGAGCAGCTGGGTAGTTGCGGTGCGTGGCACAGGCAGCCAGCACAGGGCCACTGGCGTAGCAGACACGGTCGCCGACTTTGAAGTCTGTCACGCCTTCGCCCACCCCTTCGACCACGCCCACCGCCTCAGTGCCCAAGCCGGTCGGCAAGGGCGCTGCGTATTGGCCTGAGCGGGTGTAGATGTCTTGGAAGTTCAAGCCAATGGCGGTGTGGCGGATGCGGACTTCACCTGCGGCTGGCGCAGGCAGCTCGAGGTTTTCGATTTTTAAAACGTCGGGTGTTCCCGTTTCGTAAATGCGGACTGCTTTCATAGATGCTCTTTGTGTGTGGGTTAAAAAGTAGAAACTTTGACGGGTGCTTCTTTTGAAATCATCACGTCGTCAACAGATTTGGTGTTCGCGCCATCGTCGGTCCACTCAGGGACGCGTCCCATACGAACCGCCTCGTGCCAAGCGAAGTTGAGTTCCACCTTGATGCCGTTGATCGGCTCGCGCATGAAGAGTTGGTACAAGTTCGAGTTGTGGGCTTTGCGCTCGCTGAACTCGACCCCGTTTTTTGTCAAACGTTCGACAAACTCTTCCATGCCATCGCAGTTGAGGCACAGGTGATCAATCCGGCCTGAACCCGGCGCCCCTGCGGCCGAGTAGTCCATGCCGTCCACATCCGTGGGGGTTTTGAGGTAGGTGTCTTGGTGCGCGGAGTGTCTGGCTTTGCCGATGTGAATCACATCTTGGTCACCAATGTAGAGCCAGTAAACGGGGAAGCCGAACTCGGGGTGATAGCCATTTTTGAAGCCTAGGTTGTCGCAAAACCAGTCGCGTGTGCCATCAGGGTCATGCGTGAGGATGAGCAGGTGCTCAAGAAATCGAAGTCCCATGGTGTTCTCCTTGGCGTTGATTTATTTGTTGTGCTCTGCGGTGATCGGACGGGTTTCGCCCGACTCGGTCAACGTACGCGTCGCATGGACCGAGGCGTAAGTCCAAAAAATCTTCATGGGCTCGCTGTCAGAGCGGTTGCGAAACCGGTGTGACACATTGGGCGGAATGAAGGTGGTGTCATAAGGCTTGAGTTCATGCACCTCGCCATCGATGTCCAAAAACGCATGGCCAGACAGCAGCATCACGCTCTCTTCACAGTTATGGCTGTGAAATGGAATAGCGGTGCTGGGAGCAAACTCGGTGATGCCATTGATGAAGGTGCTTGCCCCCATAGCGGTCTGGACCAAGGGCGTGGTGCGCGCACCACCGCCACGGTCGTGGCTTTTGATGTCATCGGGGCGGAGAACAGCGTGTTTCATAGGTTTCCTTTCTTAAGTGCGCGCAGGGCCGCGCCAAACGGTTTTGATGTTGGTGAATTCGTGCAGGCCCAGCATGCCCAATTCACGGCCGTAGCCTGAGGCTTTGCTGCCGCCAAAAGGCAAGCGGGGGTCCGAGGCCACCATGCCATTGATGAACACCGCGCCCGCTTGAATTTGATGCGCCAAGCGGTGGCCCAAGTCAATGTCTTGGGTCCACACGGCAGCCCCTAAACCGAAGGGGCTGTCGTTGGCAATGCGGATGGCTTCTTCGGTGTTGTGGACACGCAAGATGGCTGCGGCAGGACCAAAGGTTTCTTCTCGTGCAACAGTCATAGAGGGCAACACATGGTCAAACACCGTAGGCTCATAGAAAGCGCCAGGGCCTGCAATGGGGTTTCCACCCATTAAGAGTCGCGCACCTTCCCGGACCGAGGCTTGCACTTGGGCGTGCAGTTCATCGCGCAAGTTCAAGCGTGCCATCGAGCCTTGTGTGGAGGTGGCCAGCAAGGGGTCGCCCACCACCAGTTGGCGGGTGATGTCGCAAAACGCCTCGACAAATTGGTCGGCCACAGCGGCATCGACGATGAAACGTTTGGCCGCAATACAGCTTTGCCCCGTGTTTTGGAAACGCGCTTTGACCGCCACCGTGGCAGCGGTTTGTACATCGGCGTCGGCTAAGACGATGAAGGGGTCAGAACCACCGAGCTCGAGCACTTGTTTTTTCAGCGCGTGTGCGGCGGTGGCGGCAATGTCTCGGCCTGCAGGCGTTGAGCCAGTGAAGGTCACCGCCGCAATGCGGGGGTCTTTGATGAGCGCAGGCACTTTGGCTGCGCCCACCAGGACCGTGCTGAACAAGCCTGCAGGCAGGCCTGCTTCTTTGAAGACATCTTCCAGGGCCAACGCACACTGCGGCACATTGCTGGCGTGCTTGAGCACCAAACCATTGCCACTGACCAACACGGGTGCTGCCGCGCGCATGACTTGCCAGAACGGGTAGTTCCAGGGCATCACCGCCAAGATCAACCCCAAGGGGTCATACACCACACGGCTGTCGGTGGCAGCGCTGGGGATGACGAGGTCGTCTAAAAGCTGAGGCGCACTCTGGGCGTAATACTCAAAATTCCAAGCGCATTTCTCGACTTCGCCGATGGCTTCGCTCAGGGGCTTGCCCATCTCGAGGGTGATGAGACGCGCCAACGCTTCTTTGTTGCGACGCAGGGTCTTGGCCACGGCCAGCAGATAAGGCAGGCGCTCAGACAGCGACAAGGCCGCCCATTGTTTTTGCGCCCGGTCGGCTTGCGCCAAGGTCTTGTCCAGGTGCGCGTCGTCGTGCGACTCAAAAGTCGCGAGGGTCTCGCCGGTGGCGGGATTGAAGGAGGTGATCATGGGAAATCTCTTTAAGCAGCGGTGAGGGGCGCAACGCCCCATTCAGCGGCCAAGGCATTGAGTTCGCTGATCAGGGTGGGGGCGATGGGAATACCTTGGCTGGTGTAGCGCTCCCGCTTTTCATGGCTTTGTTCACCGGGCAACCAAATGCGTTCAACCCCTGGCAAACGTTCGCTGCTGCGGATATCGCGCACCAGGCGGTCTACCTCGTGTTTGAAATGCTCGGGGTCACCAAAAGCGGACAAGTCAATCACCAAAATGGCTTGCCCTGTGTTGGTCACGCTGACATGGTCGGCATTGAAGTCAACCACATCACGCCCCATTGCCGCACCGCCCAAGGTGCCCGCGAGCAGGCCCACGATGAGTGCCAAGCCATAGCCTTTGTGTTCGCCAATCGGCAGCAAAAAGCCCTCGTTCGATTTGTTGGGGTCGAGCAGGGGTTGGCCTTGACGGTCAATCATCCAGCCCTGCGGCATCATTTCGCCACGCTTGGCCTTGGCTTTGACTTTGCCGTAGGCTGCTACGGTGGTGGCCATGTCGAGCACCACGGGGGGCTCGTCGGCAGTTGGGATGCCGGCTGAAATCGGGTTGGTTGACAGCAGCATGTCCATCCCGCCCCAAGGGGGCAAGTGGTTGGCATTGCCGACCGCAAAGTACAAGCCCAGCATGTTGTGCTGCAAGGGGCGGCGTGAGTACAACGAGGCAGGCCCAGCGTGGTTGCTAAAGCGCGTGCTGACCCAGGCCACACCGGCTTCACTGGCCTTTTCAATCGCGAGATCGACCGCTTGCGAGACCACCAAATGGCCCATGCCGTTGTCGCCATCCACCACGGCCATGGCAGAGCGCTCGTGTACCACGCGGATTTTTGGGTTTTTATTGATGCCCCCTGCTTGGATGCGTTTGATGTATTGCGGCAGCCGAATGATGCCGTGACCGTCGGAGCCTTGCAGGTCGGCCTCGGCCATCAGTTGCGACACTTTCTGTGCATCCTGTTGGGGCAAGCCTTGGCTGGCGAGTGCGCGCTCAATGAACTGTTGAAGCGCGTCGTAGGTGAGGGTGAGTGATGTTTTCATAGCGATGCAGGGTGGGCTTATTCAGCGCGAATGCCTTTGTCTTGGATCAACTTGCGGTACAGCTCATATTGGTTGCGGGTGGCGACGCCAAATTCATTGGCGGATGTTCCGCGGGGTGTGACACCGAGTGAGACCAATTTGTCGCGTGTTGCTGTGTCGTTGAGTGCTTTTTTGACTTCATCGTTCAAGCGGTCGATCACGGCTTTGGGTGTGCCCGCAGGCGCCACCATGGCAAACCATGAATTGAAGGTGAAGTCTTTCATGCCCGCTTCGGTGAACGTGGGAACCGCCGGGTATTGCGGCAATCGTGCGGTGGTCGAGACGGCCAACAGGCGCAATTTTCCGGCTTGCAGCAAAGCCGTGACGGTGCCCAGTCCTTGCATGGCGGCATCCACTTCACCGGCCGCCACGGCGACTGCCGCAGGCGTGGCGCCCTTGTAGGGAACGTGGCTGATGTCCAGGTTGGCGCGGTTCGTCAGCAAGGCCATGCCGATGTGTTGGGGGCTGCCGTTGCCGCCAGAGCTGTAATTGAGCTTGCCCGGGTTGGCTTTGGCGGCGTTCAAAAAGTCCGCCAAGGTTTTGTAGGGGCCATCGGCCTTCACCACCAAGCCCCATTCGATGGTGCCCACCAAAGAGATGGGTTCAAAATCAGTCAGTGCATTCCAAGGCATCTTGGCCATCATGTGCGGCACCATGGTCAAGATGCTGTCGTTGTAGCCGCCAATCGTGTAGCCATCCGGCGTGGCGCGGGCCACGCGTTCGGCGCCAATCAAGCCCGATGAACCGGTGATGTT